>JACRBX010000283.1 GCA_016219225.1 Deltaproteobacteria bacterium | reverse complement strand
CTTTCTCTTTTACCCCGCCTTCGGGATTGGGATGGAGAAATGCTAAGGGTTCTTTAAAACTTCATCATGATTTCCAATAACTCTTAGTTCCCGTAGGGTGGGTGGAATGAAATGCAACCCACCGATCCCAGGTACAATAAAACGGGCTTGATCCACACTATCTCTTTTAATTTTGATAACTACTCTCTTTGTATTATCGCCGGTTAAGAAACCAGCCAAAGTTACCGAAAAAGAAACCGGCCAGTGGGTCATGAGAGCGGTATTCAGCGACACGGGACAGGCCTAAGAGCAAGCCACGACGCTACGGGGAACACCAGGAATGGAGTGCACCCCGGACGTTTACCGCCATAAATTATTTTACAGGTTAGGCTTTATTTTTTCTTCGATAGCTTGGCCCTCCCAGGATAAGGACCTCGGAGTTATGAACAAGACGGTCAGCGATAGCCGTGGCCACCGGGGTGGAATCGAAGACCTTTCCCCAGTCAGCAAAGGGCAAGTTAGTTGTCAACAGAGTTGATTTAACCGTATGCCTTTGGCTGATGACCTGGAAGAAAAGGTGTGAACCCTGGGGACCGAGGGATAGGTAACCCAACTCGTCACATACGAGGAGGTCCGGAGATTGATAATAGTGGAGCATTTTAAGTAAAGAATGATCGGCCTCGGCGGCAATGAGATGATTGATCATATCCATGGTATTGGAAAAGAGACACTTGATATTGGCATTACAAGCAGCAAAGACCAAGGCTTTGGCCAGGAAGGTTTTACCGGTACCGGGATTGCCGATGAGAATGATATCCTGATGCTTGGTGATAAAATCGAGGGAGAATAAGTTCAGGATGAGGGTTTTCTGATCAAGCCGGGACTTATGATGATGGAAGTCGAACTGGTCGATAGTCGACTTGTCGCTGAGTAGAGATTGACGATAACGGAGAGTGATAGCGGTTTGACGACGGGCCTCCAGTTCGTAATCGGCCAGACGGTTCAAGGCGGCAGGCAGGTTGAGATTTTTTTGAGCGGCCTGATCCAGGACGGAGTCCAGTTGTTGGGCCATGGTTTTTAGACGGAGTTGGATAAGTTTATCTTTAAGAGTGTCCAAGTCAGACATGATTAGTCCTTTCGTTTGAGGATATAAGCATCATACTCGGCCAGGAGGGGCTCCTCCAGGCGGATACGGTTCAGGTCCTGGCGTTTGAGTTGCACCGGAGGATGATTTTGTTTAGGGGACTTTTCCTGATGGAGGATGTTTTCCACATAATGGGCGCCATAGGCCTGATGAACCATGGCCCGCTTAAGAGCCTGGATCAATAAAGCGGTTCCATAGCGGTCCTTCAAGGCGAGGAGTTTGGCCAGGTTCTTTTTGATGGGCTGACCAGTGAGGGATAGCCCTTCCAGGAAGGCCTTGGCCTCTTCCCCTAGGAGATAAAAGAAGAGACCTCCGCAGCCAGCCATTCCTGAGGCCGGCGTTTAAAAGCGGCTTCCCGATGGGCCGGAAGTTCCAGGCGTTGTTTTTTCTCCCAACAGCGGGTATGGGTAGCCAGGGTTTTTTCGTGATGATAGAGGGTGACGGTTTTTACATCGGCCTTGACGATAACGGTTTTACCGATGGCCCAGGGAGGAACGGAGTAAAAGTTGCTGTCGAAACGGATGGCGAAGTCGGAGTGGACCTTGACTGAAAGGGTCTCCCGGCAGTCGGGGGTAAACTCCGGCAGGGGTTGAAGGGCGTCGGGTCTAAAGCGAGTTCCCGGTTTTTCACCGGTAGTGCTATGGAGTCGGCAATTGGCTTGGTTATCTAACCAGTGCCAGAACTGACGATTGACATCAAGCAGATCGGTAAAGGAACGTAGAGGCCAGAAGTTGTGACGGATGTAATGAATCCCCCCTTTTTCGATCTTGCCTTTTTCGTGAGGTTGATAGGGATGGCAGGCCTTAGGGGTGATCCGGAAGGGTCTTAAGAATTCCAGGAAAGCCTCATTAAAGCGAATAAGAGGGCCTTCCCGCTCTATCACGGCGGTCAGCATATTATCGGTAACGATCTCCTTGGGGGTGCCTTGAAAGAAACGGAAGGCATTGAGTAATCCCTGATGGAGGGTCTCTTGTTTTTGGGAGTGGGTGAACTCCCCGTAAAGCATCCGACTATGGGCCTCGATGACCGCCAGACAGTAGAGCTTTCGGGGGGTCTGGCCATAAGTCAAAGAATCGAAGTGGCCCCAGTCGATCTGGAACTGTTCTCCTGGAGAGGATTCGAAACGGATATAGGCCCGTTTCTTCTTGGGTCTGATCTGTTGCAGGTATTCTCCCAGAATGGACCTGCCCCCGGTATAGCCCTGGGGCTTTAAGCGTTGATACAGAACCGCACCGCTGACCGAGGGATCTTGCTCTAAGTACTTTTGGATCTCGTTTTTAAACGGATCCAGCTTGCTGGTGCGGACTGTTACCGGTCTGGGCGGATTCGGGTTATCTAAATATCGTTTGACACTGTCCCGGCTGAGTCTGAGGGTCCGGGCGATTTTACGAAGACCATAGCCTTCATGAGCCAGATGGTGGATCTCGAAGATAGTACGGCGATCAATCACAGAGACCCCCCCCATGGTGTAAAAAAAGGTAAAGAAAGGACCTGGAATAACTGACCATCAAAAGCGATCAGGTCCTTTCGGATCAACGATTGCCGGGCTTTCAGATACTGCTTCAGACTGATCTTCAGGCAGGAGCAGATGCTGTCCGGGGCATAATAAGAAAGCCCTTGTTTGTCGGAGGCTAATACCAGGAAGAAGTAGAGCAAAAGCTCTTGGTGGGTCAGGGTCTTGATAAAGCTTCGGAAGCGGTGTTCGATAAAGGCAAAACTTCCGGTTATTTTTCGGATGCGTAAAGGGTTGATGGGTTTCTTGTCGATCATTAAAGGACCTCCTGTTTGCGGACTATCTTAAGAAAAGATTGAGACAAAATCTATCGAGTCCTTT
>JACRBX010000282.1 GCA_016219225.1 Deltaproteobacteria bacterium | reverse complement strand
GTCTGCTGTGTTTTCATGGGAGTATATTACCCCAAAAAACATAAAAAATAAAGAAATAATGTTACATTAATTTTTCCTGGTAGATTTTCAAAGAACATCAATCTTATAAGGTTTTTGATACCCTATGTCAGGAGATCTGAAATTACAGCGCACTTTGATCGAATCCCACGTGCCGAAATCAGTATAACCATTTAAATTTAATGAATAAAACTGTTTCATTTGAGTCATGAAGTCATGAAGTCAATATATTTGATTTCTTACAAGTTTAGGCTTATAATTATCATCTTGTTCTTTTAGTGATGTGCGTTGCCATAACATATGCACGATAAATATCACTATCGTCCAAGTTAGGAATTTTACAATTCCTGAAATAAACTTCCCAGATACGCTTAACTCCGAAATAGTCGAAAATGAAGTAAGAAAGCCGATTGTTCCAAAAACAAAAGCATTTATTATCGCATGAAAACGTGCAATTGAATGTTCGAGACCTTTTGTTTGAAGAAACTTTGGAAAATCGTCATGAATGTGTTCATCCCAAGCATCTGCCATTTGAGAACCCATATCGGGCAATTTATTAGCTACAATATTAACTAAATAACCCCTATTCCTATTAATCATCTTAACATAATAGGTATGAAGGTTTCTGAACTTTATAATTACATTAAACGTTAAAACACCAACGATTAACGAAACAGATAATAGCACTGGAAATATTACAAATAACCTTTGGGATAAACTAATTAAATTGTCCCCAGAACCTTTTTCTAAATTAAGAGATAAAAGTCCAAACCCAACAGTAGCGAGAAGGATTGACAAGTAAAATCTCACGAACTGATCCCTCTTTCTATCGTTATCTCTTAAGAATTCACCATAAAATTTTATTTGCTCTGAAAATGCAGATAAAATTGCAACAAAGTCGCCGGTTTCAACGGGAGAAATTCCTTCTTTGTTATATGACAACTCTTCGTTCTGTTCTCTTGAATTCATAAATTTATATGCCCTCCGTCCATAGTAACAGGTTGACTTAAATCTAACTTCTCCAAAGATAGATTGTTAACGGTCTATATCATTTTAGGGGCAACAATGGTCGTAGCCCGACCTTTGAGGTTTAATTTTCTTAATCAGCACGAAACTCTAAAATTACTTCTTCTCTCATTCGCCCCTTCATATTGTCTCCGGCCTTCTCGGATTCGGGAGGAGGCAAATACCGCCGCTTTGTTTCAATTGGACGTGTATTGCGCGAAACGAGGGAAAGGCGGTTGCTAAGGGCAAGTCGAATCAAGGCCTCTGAGTTTTTAATAAACACGCCGTTAATGGTGGAATCGCCCACAACGAAGACGGCGCGTCCCGCGCGCTTAAGAACCCGAGCGCATTCCCCCATTACTTTACCCATATCCCAGACATAACGCCGGACCATGCCCAGACGTCGATTGTCAAATGATTCAAAATCGGCCATGGCGTTCATCGCTTCCTGTATTGATTTATTTGAGGCGGACCCTCCCGAAACTTCCGAGCCGATGTTGCCAGCCCGAATAGCACGAATCACGGATATGCTGTGCCCCATCCATACGAGGGACAGCTTGTGCCCCCGAAGATAATCGATGGCGTTCAGGTAGGGAGGAGATGTAATCACCATGTCCACACTCGCAGACTCAATCGGCAATGCCCTGGCATCGCCATGCCGAATGTCAGCGGCCGGAGCGTTGCTCGCATTGCCTGGAAAAGGGCAATTGCAGGCCACCGTTAAGACAGCCTTGAAATAAGCTTCAAATGGCTTCACCGGAGCGACGCCATAGACTTTATGGGGTCGGCTATGAGAGACATCCATCCCAAGGGAAGCGCCGGTAGTCTTGGTTATAATCATTCGCGAGAACGCGCACCAAAGAAGAGTTCTCTCGGTTTGCGATTGAACCCTTGATATGCATGTTGCCAGCGCGGTTAGTTCACGGCGGTTTTCAGAATCAAACCAGAAATCAATAAATCGGCAAGTCTCATCGTCTGTGTTTTTCGGATATGATTTCTCAGAAATCAGTCTTCTGCTTAGAGTTCTTGCTCGTTCCAAAACAATCCCCGCCCGGACCTTTAGAGTTTCTGGTTCAGCATTGGAGCACCACGCACGCGCAATGAGAAGCGCAAGCGGGTCGGTATCGCAGCCAATGGCGCGATGCCCTATCGACCTCGCGCAGACCAATGTTGTACCCGAACCAGACATAGGGTCGAGGATATTCAAAGAATCGTCTGTCTTGGGAAGGGCGTCCCAAACAATCGAAGGCGCCATCCGAGCCGGAAACGGATGAACAGGGCGAATATGGGCTTTTTGTGTGGCTGATATCATATGTGAATTGTTCTTCTTTCCTCTTCGGGGTACTCGCCAACTGCGGCCCTGATATCCTCCAGGATTAAGTCCGGGCGCCGGTCGATTTCTACCGTATTTTCTCGAGCGAATACAACGCCGCGTGCCATGACCTGCATAGCTTTGCAGCACTCAATTAGATCCGGTTTGTTCATTCTTACAGGTGGTGTACGATGTCGGAGTTCTGTGATTACAGCAGCATACTCCACCACTTCATTAGGCTGCTCTTCAGCCAAATGCCAAACGGTTTCCAAAATCTCCATGTACGGCCAATTTGCAGGCGTTTCAGCCGCAAGGTTATCCACCCACACCTTGCTCTCCTCTGGAGTCACGCATCTCCTAAAGAGATCACGAAGACGGCTGAGACCTCCAACACGTTTTGCCGATGCAATCCTAATCAACCGCGCCAAGTCATCAATATGCATCAGCGTTATAGTTTTACCAGAATTTTTCATGAGATCCTTGATCTCTCGTACTGAAGCGGAATCCTCACCGGTGGAGGTAGCAAAGCCGTTGCCGATCACTAAGTGGTGGTTGCAATTGTAATCTTGCATGTGTCTCGCGATTCCTGACACATTTAAGCGATGAGCAGAAACAGGCTGACCGCTCTTCGCCTCAAGGCCCACTTTGTATCGTTGAGCTCTACCGTCTTCCGCCGCTGCAAGATGAGCCTCAGCAGTGCCATCAGGTTTGCCGCTTCCACCAATGCGAATTACATTGGCGAATCCCATCGCCTCAAAAGCGGCACGCATTTCCTCTTCCAGTTTATTATCATCGTTTCGGGCATCGGTAAGGGCAAGTGCGATCATTCCAGCTGTTCGACGTGCGGAAGATCTAACGAACTGTCTCAACAATTCATCGCGTCTACCGATTGCATCACGAATCACCGACTCGTCTAAACCCATATGATACAAATGGGCCTCCATAAGAATTTCCGACATTGCCAACATCTCGAGAGGAAGATTTCTTCGGGAATCGGTGAAAAACTCCTGAAACGCAGCTACAAAAGGATGAGAAGTATTGATGAGCAACTTGCCTTGCTGAACATCAAGGATCGCCAAACCCTCTTTCGAATCTAAAACGCTCAATTCCGTGCTACGAAGCAAGCCATCGGCTTCTTCAGCTTTTTGTTTCAGCTCCTCTAAGAACTCGGTCTGTGCCGTAGCGGAGAGTCCGGACGGAAAACGTAGATAGAAAGGAGTAGCCCTCTTCTCCGCAACCATTTGAGCGAGCGACAATAACGGCTTTCGAGTCATGCTTCCCGGCGCAGATGAGATGCGTGCAGAGATCAGGGCAGCAGGAGTTTGCGAACGCTCATATTCAACGAGTTTGTTGCGAGCAAGATTGAAGCAGGCCCGGAGAAAGTTCTGAGCCTCTTGGTGTAGGTCGCCTTGTTGGAAAGATTCACGGGAGGACCTTAGCGCCTCATCCAAACTGTCAATGTGGACAACCATCCGGAACTTTGAGAAGGTGCCGTGTCGAAGCAGATTACGTTCTATACCGAATCCCAAATCGTCTACATTAACCTGTCTTCCATGTACATAAACGAAAAAACCGTGGCTCTGTTCGAATTTCGGCTTTCCCGCATCAATTTCATCCTTGAATATTTCGATGTAACCCGTGATTCGCCCTAATAATCTATCATGATAAACGCCATATCGATAAACAGAATCACCTGACTGGCTTGTGTCCTCTCGCGCAATGAGACCTTCAGGACAGGGCTTTGGCATTTGGATCACGTCTTTGCCTATTACCAGTTTCGCCAAGGGCTCATCTGTTTCGGGAGGAGTGATTGGATCCCCATCAAGAAAGAGATGGAAGTCGCCGCGCTGTGGCATGGCAGTTCGCAAGACCCAATTGAGACGACCGATACTTATCTTCTTTCCCATTTCCTTGAGACCGGACATAATGGCAACAGTCCAAGATGAAGGCGCATTTTTACCAAATAGGCGAAACGCTTTATATCCTTCCTTGGTTCCATTTGTCCATGGCCGCACCGCATCCTGCGCTTGTTGTTTCGTAAGTATCCTTAAGGGTATTTGGATCGTCTGCTCGTCGAAAACTCCCTTAGAGGCATTTTCAGCGCTACCAGTAAGATTCGTATAATCCATTGTTGCGGCATAGTAAATGTTACCGAACTTACTGATGTGAGTGAGTTTCGAAGCCAATACATATGTGGACAACTTGCCAATGCCGAATTTCCCAATGGGTTTTCTCCTGGAAGATACTCTACGTCTTGTACTTTCGCCAATGATCCAATGCTTCTTGAGGCCTTCATTATTCATTCCCTCTCCATCGTCAATGACGACGATGGTTGCGTTTGCTTCACGCAGGTCTGGAGAAAGGATGATGTGGACGTTCTGTGCGCCAGCATCAAACGAATTGGAGACAAGTTCTTCTACAGCTTTGTTGGGGCTGGAGTATAGACCTTCAGAGAATAACTGAATTATCCGGTGACTGATCTTGACATCAATCTGGTCAGTTGTGCTCCCAGCAATCTCGAACAAATCTCTATTTAATGGATTCATTATTCTTCGGACCCTTTGCTAATTTGGGATAGTGTGACGACGGTGCCGAGGCGTTGGCCTGGACATGACACAGGTCACTTAATTCGTTGTCGAGCCAACGTACCAGGTTGAGCATAAATTTTACCTTCTCCAAAGATAAGACGACCACCAATCAGGTTGAACGAGATGTATAAAACTTTGATCGCCGCCGGCTTAATCCCTTCAGCACCCCTCCATCTCTTTTCTAAACGACTCAATGGTTTTCTTATAATCCGGGGTGTGGTAGATGGCCGAACCGGCCACGATGATATCGGCTCCGGCTTGGCAGACCTGGGCCACGTTGTTCGGGGTGATTCCGCCGTCGACTTCGATTTCGACCTCCAACCCCCGTTGTTCGATCATCTCTTTATGGCTAATAATCTTGTTCACCGCACCCGGAATAAATTTCTGTCCCCCGAATCCGGGGTTGACGCTCATGATCAGGACCCAGTCAACGTCCCCCAGAATATCTTATCCTCTCTCTAATCAGCAGGGAATTTCTTTATCCATGCTTTTAAAATTCATTCGTTCCTTCTATAACCTACGAAAGGCGAACGCAGAGATCAGCCGTTGAGTTTACGAGGCCGGCTGAAGCGACATGCTCGTCGAAGGAACTTCCCGGAGATCCGTCCAGTTGGGTAAAGGAGAACCCGTTGCTTCAGCATAAAGTGTTTCTGGCGCAATATCTATTTCATCTCCCCATGTAAGCACTCCAAGCTCGTCGTTAATTTTGAAATTTTCGAAAAATTCAATATCCTTGAATTTTTCGAATACACCACCTTTTGACAAATATTTTGAAAAATCAACAATTCCCGAAGCACCATCCTCGAATGTCACTTCAATTTTATATCCGTCCTTATAACTGGCCGAGATTACGTCTTTAAGCATATCGTTACCTCCTTATTTCAATGGCTCAATCTTTGCGGGAACATGATTGTTTTTCGCCAATTCCCAATTATCCAGGAGTTCTTTTTTGTGCTGAGAGGCCCATTCAATCACGAGACCCAAAGCACGTGGAGGAATTCCTCCTTCCAAAACACGGAAAGAATCTATTTCTATTGCTATCTTTTCCCCACCATAACGAGCATGAAAATGGGGCGGATTATGGTCATCGAAAAACATAGCTATAATAATACCATAAAATCGACTTATTTCGGGCATTTTATGCTCCAGTAAAATTGGAAAATCTCACCTGGATGTTTAATAATTTGATCAACTATCAGATCAATTCTTCAGCACCCCTCCATCTCTTTTCTAAACAAATCGATGGTTTTCTTGTAATCCGGCGTGTGATAGATGGCCGAACCGGCCACGATGATATCGGCACCGGCTTGGCAGACCTGGGCCACGTTGTTCGGGGTGATTCCGCCGTCGACTTCGATTTCGACCTCCAACCCCCGCTGGTCAATCATCTCTTTAAGACTTATAATCTTGTTCACCGCACCCGGAATAAATTTCTGCCCCCCGAATCCGGGATTGACACTCATGATCAAGACCCAGTCCAAGTCCCCCAGAATATCATCCAGGAAGGCCACCGGGGTGGAAGGATTTAAAACCACCGCCGGTTTAACCGAATGTTCCCGGATCAGGGAGACTGTGCGATGGAGGTGGGGGCAAACCTCGAAGTGAACGGAGAGGATATCCGCCCCGGCCTTGGCAAAGTCCGGAATATAGCTATCCGGGTTTTCAATCATCAGATGGACATCCAACGGAAGTTTGGTTATCTTACGCACGGCCTCTACCACCACCGGGCCGATGGTAATATTGGGCACAAAATGGCCGTCCATGACATCGATATGGATATAATCGGCCCCGGCCGCTTCAACGGCCTGGACCTCCTCTTTCAGCCGGCCGAAATCCGATGATAGTATTGATGGCGCAATGTATTTCATAATCACCTCGCAAAAAAAATTGTCTGACAGGATTGACAGGATTTACATGTATTTTGCTCAGGCTCCGGGGGACCTTGAGCAACCTCGATCCGCGTCCAGCGGAGACTAAGACTTCTGTCCGCAGGACATTTGGTTTGTGCCTTTCTTCCGGAAAGGCGCAAAATCCAGGTAATCCAGTAAATCCTGTCTAAAAAAGATTTTAAATTTCAAAAGCTAAACAGATACAATCTTCCCGATTATTCAGAATCCAACCCGTCATTTCTTTCTCAACCTGGCGGCGAAGAAGCCGTCCATCCCATGGACCGGGGGCCAGGTCTGATAGAAGCGGTCATCGTTGACCAGTATCCGGCCCGGTTCCGGCAGGAAAGGCGAAGCATCATCCACCACAAATTCCGGGTGTTGGTCAATAAACTTTTCAATGACCCCCTGATTTTCATCCCGGCTCAGGGTACAGGTCACGTAGACTAAAACTCCCCCTGATTTTAGCCATCCGGCGGCATTTTGCAAGAACTTGTTTTGCATCCGGGACAACCGGGGGCTGTCTTCCGGCTTGAGTCGCCACTTGAGGTCCGGATTCCGGCTGATGACCCCCCAGCCGGAACAGGGGGCATCGATCAAGATCCGGTCAAAAAGGTCTATTTTTTTGGGGAAGAGGGTCTCCTTCAAGGCATCACCCACCTGCCCCTCAATGATGGTGATCCCCAGTCTCCTGGCGTTTCCCTGCAAGTCCTTTATTTTTTTCGGATGAAGATCGACCGCCGTTATCTTTCCCTGATTTTTCATCAATTGGGCCAGATGTCCGGCTTTTCCCCCGGCTCCGGCACAGAGGTCTAAGATCCTCTCGCCGGGCTGCGGATCAAGGATCGGAGCGATCATTTGGGAGGCCTCGTCCTGGATTTGGAATAAACCTTGTTGATACAATTTGTCTTGAACCAAAGATCGCTCCGGTTCTTCCACCCGAATTCCCACAGGAGAAAAGGTGGCCGGGACTGCCCGTTGGACCGCGGTTTGGAGCCTTTCGATAAGTTGCTGCCGATTGGTTTTCAGGGTATTGACCCGCAAGGTTAGAGGCGGGATCTGATTGTTATACTGGCACAAGGCCTCGGTCTTTTCAAAACCCCAGGACTCAAGCCATCGCTCCACCAGCCAGGTCGGGTGGGAATGGTTTACCGCCAAATAGGCAAGAGGGTCTTCTTTTAAAGGGAAGGAGAGGCCCTCTTTCCCCCGATCCAGGGAACGCAAAACGGCATTGATGAAGCCGGCGGCCCAAGGGGTTCGGCCGGATTTGGCCAGCCTCACCGATTCGTTGACGGCCGCAGAAACCGGTATTCGGGAAAGGAAAAGGAGTTGAAAGGCCCCCAGCCTTAAGATAAAGAGGGTTTTTACGGAAAGCTTTTCTAAAGGCCTCTGAGAAAATTGTTGAAGAACCCAATCCAGTTTCCCCTGCCAGCGCAGGACCCCATAAACCAGGGTGTACACCAATGCCCGGTCCGCAGGTTTGCCTTGGGGATTTTTTTCCAAAACGTCCCTTAAAAGCTGGTCCGGGTAGGTCCCGGTGCGCTGCCAGGTTAGTAAGACGTGAAGGGCCATGGCCCTTGCATTAGCAGGTTGCTGAAAAAGGCCCATCTACTGCGTTCCCCTCACCCTTCGTCATTGCGGCGTACTTTTGTGTACGCCTCATTCCTCAGGGTATCGGGCGCCTTGTATCTGGACCTTTTTGAGCAACCTGCAAAAAAATGGTTTTTCCGCATCCTGTTAGTCATGGGCGTCCCAAGCGATCGCCGATCTTAAGCGAAACACCCCGGAGCAATTCTTCGGAGGACATACGTCGATGTCCTTCCAACTGGGCTTCGAAAATGGTCAGTATGCCTTGGCCGGTCTGGATCCGTATTCCACCCTTTTCCAAAGAATTAACCGTCCCGGGAGCCCCGGTGATTTCCGCATAATCAGGCCCGGCCCGGTGGATGAGGAGACGTGTTCCCTGGAAAAAAGTGAAAGCCCCCGGCCAGGGAGACAGACCTCGTATTAAGCGGTCGATCTCTGCGGCCGATAAATCCCAGCGGATCTCGCCCTCGGTTTTTTTTAAGGGCGGGGCGTAACTGACTAATGAAGGGTCCTGGGGTCGGGGAAGGAGAGTGCCTTGGCGCAGGCGCTCCAGGGTTTGAAGAAGCAGACGTCCTCCCAAAACCGATAAACGGTCGTGTAAGCTCTGGGCCGTGTCGGTCTCCAGAACAGGCTCCGATTCCCTAAGCAGGATATCCCCGGTATCCATTCCGGCATCCAGACGCATGGTCGTTACGCCGGTTTCCTTTTCCCCGGAAATTATAGCCCTCTGAATGGGGGCCGCCCCCCGATACCTGGGAAGGAGAGAGGCATGGACATTGACCGCTCCCCAGGTGGGAATGTCGAGGACCTTTTGCGGAAGGATCAGACCGTAGGCGACCACGATCAGGAGATCCGGTTTTTGTTCGGCCAACTGATCGACGGCCGGGGACTCCTTAAAGGAGACAGGTTGAAAGACCGGCAATTGGAAGGCTAAGGCCGCCTCTTTCACCGGTGAGGGGGCGAGCTTCCGGCCCCGCCCTTTGGGCCGGTCCGGCTGGGTATAAACGGAGACCACTTCTTCACCGGATTCCATCAGGGCTTTTAAAGAGGGCAGGGCAAAGTCAGGAGTGCCCATAAAGATGAGACGGGGATAGGGCGAATGGGTGACCGTGAAAGAAGTTGGATTCAATGTGCAGGATCCGATGGTGGATGTTGCCTTAGGGTTAAAGGACCGTTCCGCCGTCAGCGGAATTTAAAGAGCCATTCCCTGAGGACCATACAATTGCCTTGAGCCTTTTCCCTTGAGCGAAAGCGCCTCCCAAGCGAAGCGGTCCCCAAGCGAAAGCGCTCCCCAAGCGAAGCGGTCTTTTTTTATTCCTCTTCTTTTTCTTTCTTCAACTTCTTCTGGACCCTTTTTTTATAAAGGGTCCTCTTCAAAGCACTGATACGATCGATAAAGAGGATTCCATCCAGATGGTCGATTTCATGCTGGAGGACCGTGGCCAGGATCCCTTCGCCGCAGATCTCCAACGGTTTCCCTTTGATATCCAGCCCGCGCACCCTGACTTTGGCACTCCTTTTGACATCCGAAAAATACTCCGGCACACTCAGGCAGCCCTCTTCCATGGTCTGCTCCCCTTCGGATTCGATAATTTCAGGGTTGATCAGGACCGTCGGCTTCCGGTCCTGATCCTTGGGGGTTACATCAAAGACAATCAGCCGGATCGGTCTTCCCACCTGATTGGCGGCCAGCCCGATCCCCGGGGCCAGATACATGGTCTCGATCATACATTCAATCAGCTTTTGTAATGAGGGATCGATGTCCTTAATGGTCTCGGCTTTTTTGAGCAGGACCGGATCAGGGTATTTGCAAATTTCTAAAACAGCCATAATAAAAGAAAGTATTCAGAATCCAGGAGCCAGGATTCTGAATGGGTTTTTATTTTCGATTTTTGTATTAAATTATAGCATATCCACCGGGTCCATATCCAGGATAATCTGGACCCCCTTGCCCTGGGAAAGGTCTTTTTCCGCCTGCCGTATCATCATTGCCGCCTGATGCAGGATCCGGCTGTTCTCTCCTTTTAACAGCATCTGCCAGCGATACCGTCCTTTGATTTTGGCAATGGGGGCGGAGACCGGCCCCAACAATTCCAGGAAAGGGTCCCAATGGTTTTTCTTAACGGCCTGCATTAAAAGTCGTTGTGTTTTTCCCGCCGTCTCAACCACCCGGGCTTCAACGTTTCCCTGAAAAAGGACGTTGATTAATCGGGAAAAGGGTGGGTATTTCAAGGCTCGGCGAAAATGGACTTCCTGGTTATAGAAACCTATATAGTCATGGAGACAAACATATTTAAAAATATAATGGTCGGGGTTATAGGTCTGGATAAAGACCTGCCCCGGATGGGTCCCCCGGCCGGCCCGGCCGGCCACCTGGGCCAAAAGTTGAAAAGTCCTTTCGCCGCCCCGGAAATCGGGCCAGTTCAGAGAAAGGTCCGCACAAAGAACCCCGATCAAGGTCACCTGGGGGAAATCGTGGCCCTTGGTGATCATTTGGGTCCCGATCAGGATATCGGTTTTTTCATCCCTGAGTTTTTTAAGGATTTCGAAATGGGATTTTTTCCGGGTAACCGTATCCCGGTCCATCCGGTCGATGGCTGCCGTCGGGAAAAGGGCGCGCAGTTCCTGCTCGACCTTCTCCGTCCCCATGCCCAGGGCCTTGATCCCCGCCTGATGGCATTCAGGACAACGCTCCGGCAGGGGAAGGTGATAGCCGCAGGTATGGCATTGGAGTCGGCCTTCCCTGGCATGATAGGTCAGGGTCAGGGAACAATTGCGGCATTTGATGGCCGCACCGCAAAGGGTGCATAAGATCAGGGTGTCAAATCCCCGGCGGTTCAGAAAAAGGAGGGTCTGTTTTCCCTGATCCAGATTTCGGGCCATGGCTTCCTGTAGGGGAGGAGAAAAAAGGGGAATCCGGCGTCCCTGGCGATACTTCTTCAGATCGATCAGGTGTATTTCCGGTAACTTCTGTTCCAGAACCCGCTTATGTATCGCCAGGTAGCCGATTTTTTTTTGCCGCCGTAGATACAGAGTTGAAATGGAAGGGGTGGCGGATCCGAGGACGACCACCGCCTGGGTCATTTGCCCCCGGACCAGAGCCAGATCACGGGCATTATAGCGCAGGGAATCGGTCTGTTTATAGGAAGGATCGTGTTCTTCATCCACAACAATCAGACCCAAAGCCTTCAAAGGGGCAAAGATGGCCGAGCGCGTGCCTATGGCGATCATGGCCGATCCGGATTGCAGTCGACGCCATTGGTCCAGGCGTTCCCCCGGGTTCAAACCACTGTGTAGAAGGGCGATTTTTTCTCCGAACTGGAGGCGGAATCGGCCCTCCATCTGGGGGATCAAACCGATTTCCGGAACCAGAATCAAGGCCTGCCGCCCTTGTTCTAAGGCTTCAGCCGCGGCCCTCAGATAGACTTCCGTCTTTCCCGATCCGGTAATCCCATGAAGCAGGAGGGTCTGGTAGGACCCGGACCCAAGCCCCTCTTTTATCCGGTTTAAGGCCTGTGCCTGTTCACCGGTCAATTCAAGAGGGCCGTTTTCTACGGCCAGGATTTCCCCAAAGGGATCCCGCCAGCAGACTTGCTCCCGGATTTCAACCAACCCTTTGCGTCCAAGCGTGGCCAGACGCTGGGGAGATAAGGGGATTTGGACCCGCAGATCTTTTAGGGACCGGCAGGAACACGCCGACAGAAGGTCGAACAGGGGCTGATCTTTTTCGGGAAAAAGGTCTCTTTGAAAACAGGCCCCTGGATAGATCCATTTTTCTTTTTTAGGACGGGCGGACTCTTTTTTCAACAGGGTGGTTTGTTGAATAAAACCCATGGCTTCCAGGCCGGGGAGGGACGATTTCTCTTCCGGCAGGAATCGGGATAAGGATTGGCCTTTCGAAAAGAGGGATTGAAGGATTATTTTTTCTTTTTCCGGGAGACGGCCTTCCTGTAAGACCGATATTCCATGGGGTGTTATTTCAACGCTCTGATAACTGGATACCGATAGACCGGGAGGCAGGGCCGCCTTCAAAACCTGTCCCAAAGGGTAAAGATAGTACCGGGCGATCCAGAGAAAAAAAGGCCGCATGTCCTCTGAAAAAATGGGGCTTGGGTCCAGGATCTCCGAAACAGCCTTGATCTCCGGCCCTGCTTCCGGCGGCCCGATTTCCTCCCACAAATAACCGGTCACCCATTTTTTTCTCAAGGGCACCAGAACCCGCTGGCCGATTTTGGGTTCGGGAAATAAGTCTGAAGGGATTTCGTAGGTCAGGAGGTGATCTAAAGGGGGAACGATAACTTGAAAATAGGGCATAATTACATCTGAATAAATATTTTAGAAAATGGACTTTTCATAATGGTTCCCCCTTCTATTTTATAGTAGATATTCATTAACGACGTCAAGCCTATAGATCGAATTATTGACATTCCCAATCATGTTGATTAAAATAGCTATTAAAATCCACATGAAATTGGGAGGCACCTATGCGGACGATTCAGATGACTCTTGATGATGAATTAGTTGAAAAAGTGGATAAGGACCTCAAGGAACTTAAAACGACCAGGTCTTCATTCACTCGTAAGGCGTTACGGGAGGCTATTGCCCGATACCGTATCGGCCTTCTTGAAGAACAGCACCGAAAAGGTTACCAGCAAAAACCGGTCGCCAGTGGTGAATTTAGTGTCTGGGAAGGGGAACAGAAATGGGGGGATGAATGAAAAGAGGTGAGATCAGATGGTACAAATTCATATCCCCTGATAAAAAACGACCCGTAATGATACTGACCAGGGATTCAATCCTTGGATACCTCAGTGAGGTAACGGTTGCTCCCATCACCACAACGATAAGGAGAATTCCCAGCGAATTGATCCTGTCCGGCTTAGATGGTATGCCCAAAGAATGCGCCGTCAATTTCGATCATATTCAAACAGTATCAAAGGGGAAGATAGGGGCACTGATTACTACCCTCCCCAAAGACAACATGAAACAGGTTCGTAAGGCGATTCTTTTCGCCCTGGATTTATAAAGGCACCTCATCCGGATCGAAGTCCGGTTATTCTACCGGAATAATTACTGGTTTTTATTTTCGTATTAAGCCCTCAGGCCCCGTTGGGGCACCACGAAGCATGAAAATGGGGTTAAGATACAATAAGTTTCAACGAACGACGGACTTTTGCCAAACCCAAACCCCGGCCCCCGAACCCTGAACGTTATTTTTGAACTAAACGATAGACCTCATCCACCGTGATAACCTGCAAACATTTATTATCCCGGCAGGGCGTATTCCGATGGTTGTAAGCCGTCAGGCAGGGGGAACAGGGAAAATCGGAATAAAGGACCCGGCTATTTTCCCCTAAGGGGCCATACAGTCTTGGGGTCTCGGGCCCGAAAAAGATAAAGTTCCGGATGGGCGTCATAGAGGCAAAATGGGCCGGGCCGCTGTCATTGGTGATCAATATATCGGAAATGCTGAACAGATCCATCAATTCCGGGAAGGTGGTCCGGCCGGTGAACTGGATACAACGCTCCTGGTTCAATGCCTGATGAACCTGCTCAGTCGTCTCTACGTCCGCTCCGGCCCCCATCAAAATGATCACATTCCGGGGATCGGCCAAAATCCGTTTCCCTAATTCGATGTATTTTTCCACCGGCCAGGCTCGTATGGGTATTTCACCGGCGCTGGGATTGAAAATAACCAGTTTGTGTCCTTCGTTGAGCCCGGGGAAAAGGCCTTTTAATTTTGTCCTCAAGCCGTCCCGGCCTTTTTCCGTGACCTGATAAACCGCCCTTTCAATGGCCTGATCCGGGATGGCATCATCCATGGCCGGCCAGTCTTTGGCGGGGTATTTCAAGACCTGGAGAAAGGACATAAAGGATTTGCTGATATGCTGCTGATAATTATACTGGATTTTATGGGTATGGAGATTGCCCCGATAAAGACCTTCCATGCGAAATTTATGGAAACCCATCCTGATGGGAGCCCGGCTTAAAAAAGTTAATATGGCCGTTACCCGGGTAAACAACTCCAGATCAAAAACACAATCGATCTTCTCTCTACGCATCCGGATAATGACCTTAAAGACATCGGTCAGAAAAGAAGACAGGGATTTTTCCCGAATAACCAGGACATTTTCCCCGGGAATGATGTTCAGGATGTCCACGCTGGCCCGGTTTTTTTCGAAGATCAGGAAAAACAGTTCGGCTGAGGGATATTGCCTCTTAAGGGCTTTCATGGTCGGATAGGCCAGGATGGCGCTTCCCATCTCCGAAAGCTCCATAAAAAGGAATTTTCGCGGGGAGCCCACAAGTTGTTTTTTAAAGGGTCTTAAAATGAAACCCGCCAGGGTCAAAAACCAGCAGGCCGGGATACCGGCCCAGAAATCGATTTTTCTAACCAGGTCAATGTTCATAGTCTTTTCTGCTTTTGATACAATTTAAGAAAACCATACCCCAATAAGACGGCAAACCAGATGGTGCAGACCCGGATAATAATGGTGGCTGTGGTGGCCAGGGCCTTCGGCAACTGAATCAGGACCAGGAGACTGGTCATACTGCCTTCGGCCGCCCCGATCCCGCCCGGCAGCATGCTCAAGGCCCCGGCCAGGGTCGAAAAGGCATAAATGAAAA
Source organism: Deltaproteobacteria bacterium (assembly GCA_016219225.1). Classification (NCBI taxonomy): domain Bacteria; kingdom Pseudomonadati; phylum Myxococcota; class Myxococcia; species Deltaproteobacteria bacterium. The sequence continues at coordinate 17,420 of JACRBX010000282.1, read as the reverse complement.
CCGCCTTGACCAATGGCACCTCCACCCCCAGGCCTTTAAAGACCATCTGAAAGGCCAGGCATTCAAAAAACCAGGCCCCCATTCCCAGTATAGAGGCCAATATGAGGAGGCGAAGACCCATGAGGTCATGGAGGGTATAAAAGGCTTCCGATAAGGGGCGTTCGAATCGTTGCCCCCAGGAGAACCTTTTTGCTAATCCGAGCAAGCCCTGGAATAATTTGGGAAATATAAAAGGAAGCAAACCCACTAAAAGGACCACCAACCCCAGGATTAAAATCCTGGCTCCATAGGCAAAGGAGATACAGCCCAAGAGGGTCAGGAGATAGACGGCCAATAGATCGGTAAACCGTTCGGCCAGGACAACAGGACCGGAAAGGGACAGGGGCACCTGCCGGCTTTCCTTAAGAAGATAGGACTTCAATAGTTCACCCATTTTCCCGGGGGTTACCGTCATGACCAACCCGCTCATAAAGATATAGAAGCTTTCTTTACGGGGCAACGGGATTTTCACCTGTTTCAGGTACAACTCCCAGCGCCAGAAGCGGCTTAAATAATTCATAAAGGCCAGGGCCAAAATCAGGGGCAGGGTCCAATAGGAAAATTGTTTGAAGGCCCCGCTGACCGCCCCCCAGTTTCCATAAAAGGAAAGACCTAAGAATACCCCAACGCCCAGACCCAAAAAAAGGAAAAAGCGTTTAGAGAGGATTGAAAATTGGGGATCGGCCATTTTTTCAATGATAGAGTACAACCAAGACGGTAATAGTCCAACCCAGGATGGTTAAAAGAAGCGGGCGATCGGTCAAAAGGATCTCCTCGGGACGGCCGCCCTCGACTTTTTGATGGACCAGATAAAGATAGCGGAAAATCCCATAGAGCACAAAAGGCAAGGTAAAAATCAGGTTAGCGGTGTGGAACTTGGCGATTGTTTCTTCTGAGATGGTGTAAAGGGCATAACTCATGACCGTTGTTGCCGTTACCACCCCCATCATCTGATCCAGAAGATAGGGGGAGTATTCTTTCAAGATTTGCCGGTGTTCGGTGGCATCTTCCTTGAGCAAGACCAGCTCATGTCGCCTTTTGGCCATGGCCAGAAACAAGGAAAGGAGGGTGGTACAGATAAAAAGCCAGGGGGATAATTGAACCCCGATGGCCAGACCGCCGGCCACCACCCGCAATACAAATCCGGCGGCAATGGAAAAGATATCCAGGATGACCTGATTCTTAAGGGAAAAAGTATAGATGACTTGGAGCAGGAGATAGGCCCCCAGAATTTCCAGGAACGGAAGGGAGATGGCCCAGCCCCCTATGAAGCTGACCGCCATGATCACGACGGCGAATATCAGTGCCCAGGCCGGCCGGACCTTGCCGGAAGCCAGCGGGCGGTTCCGTTTCGTCGGATGGAGGCGGTCTTCTTTAAGATCCTTCAGGTCATTGATGATATAGACCGAACCGGCCAGCAGACAAAAAAGGACGAAGGCCTCCAGGGTTTTAATCAATAATGGCCGATTGAACAGGTTTTGGGAAAAGAGTAAGGGGGCGAACAAGGCCCCGTTCTTGATCCACTGTTTGGGGCGCAGGGAAAGGAAAAGTCCTTTAAGAACTGTAAATAGGGTTTCATTTTTTGGCATCTATTACCCGCCCCATTTTGGTTTTCCCTCCCCGGACCTTCATCAAAAGGTCCTCTGACTTTTTATTAAGTTAACCAAAAGAAATTGTAAGAAAATTCGAATATAACCCTAACGAAAAAAATTGGCAAACAAAAAGAAACTCCTGTTACGGGTTACAGGAGTTTGTTACTCGTTGCTGGTTGCCCGTTAAAATGAGTATCGAGAAACAAGAAACAAGTAACAGATAAATTTCAAATAGCTTTGGATAGTCTTTTCGGTACAGTTGTGAAAAGGGATAGGGTGCGGGAGTGGTTTTCCCTTTGACTTTTTTATTATTCGTTATATGATCCACCGTTGGATTTTAATAATGGTGTCTTCACCGGCCCCCTTAAACCGGCCGATTCTCTTTACCGGAGGGAAGCCATTTTGAGGGATACTCTCGTGCCTGAAACGCATTAATAAAGATCCCATTCTATCGTCATTATAATCAAGGAGGATATCTATGAAGGATGTTATTTTGGATGGTCCTAAAAATCCCATTAAGGTTCAGGACAATACCTTTCGAGACGGCCATCAATCCTTACTGGCCACCCGGATGCGGACCGAAGATATGCTGCCCATTGCCGAGAAGATGGACGAAATGGGCTTCTGGGCCATGGAGGTCTGGGGCGGAGCAACTTTTGATACCACGCACCGTTTCCTGGGGGAGGACCCCTTTGAAAGGCTGAAGACACTAAAGAAATATATCAAAAAGACCCCCTTAACCATGCTCCTGCGGGGCCAGAACCTGGTGGGCTACCGCAATTATGCCGATGATGTCTGCCGGCTTTTTGTGGACAAGTCCTGTGAAGCCGGAATGGACGTCTTCCGGGTCTTTGATGCCTTAAACGACTTCCGCAATTTTGAAACCTGCGTGGAAAGGATTAAGGCGAATGGAAAACATTTTCAGGCTGCTATTTGTTATTCCTTAACCGAAAGGTCCCTGGGGGGCCCGGTTTTTAATATGGAATATTATATCACTAAGGCCAAAGAGTTGGAAAACATGGGGGCCGATACCCTGTGTATTAAAGACATGGCCGGGATCATGGCCCCTTATGACATGGCTTGGTTGATCCAGGAACTGAAGAAAAATATCAAAATCCCGATCCATCTCCATACCCATTATACCAGCGGTATGGCCTCCATGACCTACTTGAAGGCCATTGAAGCCGGGGTGGATATTATCGACACCTGCCTGGCCCCCTTTGCCCTGCGGACTTCCATGCCGGCCATCGAACCCATTGTGGCCGCCTTACGGGGGACTTCCCGTGATCCGGGCCTGAGCCTGAATGCCCTCCTGGAAATGGGGGAGTATCTGGAAACGATCGCCCCCAAGTATGCCAATTTCCTGGCCACCAACCGGATGTCCGTTATCGATACGGCCGTCTTGGTCCATCAGGTACCGGGCGGGATGATCTCCAATCTGGTCAGCCAGCTCAAAGAGGCCAAGGCCCTGCACCGCCTGAATGAAGTCTATGCCGAGATCCCTATCACCCGCAAGGAATTGGGCACACCGCCCCTGGTCACCCCGACCTCCCAGATCGTCGGCGTCCAGGCGGTCATGAATGTCCTTTTCGGCAAATATAAAATGATTACCAATCAGGTCAAAGACATGGTCTATGGACTTTATGGAAAAACCCCGACCCCCATCGATCCCGAGATCCAGAAAATAGTCCTTAAGAACTATAAACGAGGACAGACCCCGGTCACCGGCCGGGCCGCCGATTATCTGGATCCGGAACTGGAAGAGGCCAGACAGAAAATAGGGACCTTGGCCAAAGATGATTTTGATCTCCTGATCTATGCCCTTTATCCTACTACGGGCGAACAATTTTTAAAATCGAAATACGGGGTAGAATAAAACCCCCAATAGGTTTTTGCCTGTCATCGTTAACCCAACGCCGCCTCTCAGGCGAGCCGGGAAACCTGCTCGACTGAGAGGCCCTGCTATTACATTATGCTTCCCTGATTCCTAAAAAGTAGTTCTGCCGAAGGAGACCGGATTTTAAAGGATTATTGATTTTTTACGGCTGATCTGGTAATAATCTTGTCAGAATACTCCAAATCTCATTAACCTCTATTTACCTATAAAGGGATATCGTAAGGAAGTGAGATTATGAAGAATAAGGAATCACTGGATCTGCTCAAGAATGTTCTGCAAGATTTGCGGAGGGAGGGAAAAATCCTGATAGCGCTCCTTTATGGCTCCTATCATCGAGGGGACAGCCACGCCCGTTCGGATATTGACCTTGCGATTTACCTGACTCCGCAGGATGAAAGCCAACAGATAGAAATTGTGGATAAAATTTTGATGTCCATGGAAGCAGAAATTTCTATCCTGCGGCTGGATGAGGAAGATGAATCCCCTTTTGTGGTTCAGGAAGCCCTAAAAGGGGAACACCTGGTAGAACCGGATATGGAGACCCTTTATGCACTCAACCATAAGATCCTCCATGAATGTGAGGGGATAAGAAATAGAAGGGAGATTTCCATTGGACCGAATTGAAAGGCTTTTGGGTTTTATTGAGGATACCATCCCGTATTTTCTTTCAAAATTGGGGAAAGTGGATAAAGACTTATACTTTGCCGATAGAGACATAAGGAGTATCCTCGATAAGACCATTAATGATTTGATCCTCTGCCTGGTGGATATTGCCGAAGAATGTTTAAGAAAAAATAAACGGACGATACCGGATACCTATAAGGACACCATACTGGCTTGTTACGAATTTTTGGGAGAGACTGTTTTGAAGGTGGCACCCCTCGTAAAACATCGGAACGAGATGGTCCACCAATATTTAAAGGTGAACTGGCAAAATATTGTTACGGTTAAAAACAAAGTGCTTGAGATAAAGAAATTCGTCGATAAAGCCAAAAATTTGTTTTATCAAGAGGACTAAAATCACCATGGAAATCTTCGAAAGACTCGGACCCCAAAGTCCGCTGAGGATTGAAACACCACGACGTAGGGCTAGTTGGCCGTAACCGGCACGAGCCAGCGAGGAACTTCCCCGTCCCCCTTTCCATCTTCTGGTTGAAAGAAACCGGAAACTATGGTAGCCTGCTTTTTATGGAAACCGTAATGATTGATGGGGTCACCCTTTATATGAGTCACCCGGACGACCTGCCCCTGGATTGGGTGGGTCAGCGGGACCTGATCGACCAGGTCCTGGCGGCCTGGCTGGTGGTAGAAGAAAAAGACCTGCCCTTGAACCCCCGCTTGATCGGGAAACCCGGAGTCGGCAAAACCACTCTGGCCTATGCGGCGGCCCGGAGGTTGGGGCGGGAGGTCTATTTCTATCAGGCCACCATGGATACCCGGCCGGAAGACCTGATTGTCACCCCGGTGATTGCCGACCAGGGGAAGATCCATTATATGGCCAGCTCCCTGGTGACCGCCATGATCCGCGGCGGGGTCCTGATCCTCGATGAAGGCAACCGGATGAGCGAAAAGAGCTGGGCCTCTCTGGCCCCTTTACTCGACAACCGCCGTTACGTGGAGTCGGTAGTGACCGGCATCAAGATCCCGGCCCATCCGGAATTCCGTTTCTGTGCCACCATGAACGATGATGCCAGCACCTTTGAACTGCCGGAGTATATCCATTCCCGGCTCCAGCCCCAGATTTTTATTGATTTCCCTGAACCGGAAGAAGAACACCTGATCCTGAAACGAAACCTCCCCTTTGCATCGGAAGATATTCTCAAATATGTGGTCCAATTTTTACAAACGGCCCATCAAGCCCACGAACGCTATACCGTCCGTGACGGGATCAACATCAGCCGCTATGCTTTGAAGCTTTTGGCAGGTAAAAAGGCCCTCAGATACTCCCCCTCAGATGAACAAAAACTCGTTTCCCTGCGCCTGTCCGTTGAAATGATCCTGGGAGAAAAGGCCCTGGTTTATTTTCCTTATTAAACCTTCAGTTTGCGGAATTTTTCCCGGATCTCCTGAATCAAGGGGCCGTCTTTTTTCCATAATTGACAACTATTGATCAGATAAGGGAGCCCGGGGATCTCTTCAAAGGAACGGGGGACCGGATAGGGCTCCCGGCTTTGGGCGGCCCAATAGCCGTGCAAGGCCGCCGGTCCCATGGCCAGGACCAGGTGCATCATGTGGCTGCACCCCTCCACCCCGCCCAGCTTTTTGCGGACCTGATCGCTGAATCCCGAGACAATGGGCAAACCGACTATCTTCTTGACCGTCTCGGCCACGGTCGGGCATAACTCATGGGGAGTGGTGGGCATCTCCGCTTCGGCCTCGAGAATGGTCAACGGTCGGTCACCGATCAGCAAACGAACGCCCATCCAATGGACCACCCCCGCCGGCCGGGGACTGCCATCGCGGTGGTAACCGAATACCAGCCGTTCATCCCGGAGCCAGCCTTCTACAATCACCCGGCCATCTTCCAGAGGACAGGTATGGATCGTGAGCTTTCGTTCATGGACCGGGGCTTCTTTGATCAGTTCTTTCAAGGTGCGCATGTCGGTTCTTTCCGTGTATTATTTTGGAAATGAATGAGGCGAAGATTTTTATACTGAATATGCCTGAAATGCGCAACCCTAAAAATTCCGATCCCCGATCCAACTATTTTCTCTTTTTTACCGCCTTGACAAAATCCATAAAGGCTATCCGACTGTCGTATTTGAAAACAAAGCCCGTTTCCCTTTTCAGTTTATACCCATTTGCTTCGGTAATCAGGATTTTCATGAGCTTCCTTCTGGGATTACGGTTTAGCCGGGGAAAGGGCCAGGGATTTGACCAGACTCCGCTTGGAAAAAGGAAAGGCCCAAAATAAAAAAAGTAAAAAATAAATGGCCGGACCGCCTAATTTCCAATGCAGTTTTTTCCGGTGGGCCGCTTTCCAGACGGCGGCGGCGATTTGATCCGGAGATAATTTTATGCCCATCTTGTTGACGCTGAAGGCTTTCTTCTCCGCCTTAAGGATCATGGGGGTTTGGACATAAGGGGCCTGGATATCGCAGACTGATAGACCGTAAGGCTCCAGTTCAAGGTCCAGGGCCTCGGTTAAAGCACTCAAGGCATGTTTGGTGGCCGAATAGACGGCCAGCTCCGGGATGCCGTAAAAGGCCGAGGCCGAAGACATATTGATGATCCGGGAGCCGGCCGTGTTTTTTAAACAGGGCAGGGCATAATGGGTGCAGTTCAGGACCCCTTTGAGATTGACGTCCACGATCTCTTGCTGGGCCTTCAACGGAATATTTTCATTCGGCCCCATCTGCAGGACCCCGGCATTATTAAACAAAACGTCCATCCGCCCATTGGTCGCCCCGGCAAAGGCCTCCATAGTATTTTCCACGCTTTTCGGATCCGTCACATCCATGACCTTGAGAAGACAATGGTCGATACCGATGTCCGCTTGCAAGGATAACAACCGCTCCTGGTCCCGGTCAAAGATCCCCACAAACCAGCCTTTCCGGGCGAAAAACAGGGCCGTCGCTTTTCCGATACCCGAGGCGGCCCCGGTGATAAAGATCGTTTTTCGATTATCCATAGTTGTTTTTACCTCCACACAATCCCATCGAATGAATGGAAATCTTTGATAATCTTGACAGCCCCGCTAAGAAGTGATTTTTTCTCCGAACTCCGAACTCCGAACTCCAATGTTTATCGGCTTACACCTTTTCCAATATATGGATGCACATCGCCGCCTCTTCCACTCCGATGTTGCCGCCGCCGTTTTCCGCTAAGGCAATACGCGCTTTGTCTACCTGGCGTTTTCCGGCCCGGCCCCGGAGCTGCTCGACCAGTTCGTAGATTTGGGCCAGGCCCGAAGCACCGATGGGGTGTCCCCGGCATTCCAAACCGCCACTGGTGTTGATCGGTTTCGATCCTCCCAGGGTGGTGTCCCCGGATTCGGCAAAGGGTCCTCCCTGCCCGGCCGGGCAAAAACCCATCACCTCGGTCTGATGCAGTTCGCCATAAGCCGTAGCGTCATGCACTTCCGCCAGATCGATAGCTTCCGGACCGACTCCGGCCGCCGCATAGGCCTCCTTGGAAAGCCTTTCTCCGATGTCCGTGCCGTCCAAATCGCGGTCCGAACCCTGCCCCAAGACCGAGGCCCTGATTTTTATGGCCCACGGGACGGAGAGTTTTTTTAAAAAATTCTCCGAGCAGACAATGGCCGCGGCTGCCCCATCGCCGACCGGGGCGCACATAGCCCGGGTCAGGGGGTAGGCGATGGACTTATCGGCCAATATCTCTTTCACCGTCATCGGGATTTGATATTGGGCCATGGGATTGAGGGAACCATGAAAATGGTTTTTGGAACAAATGGCGGCCAGTTGTTTCTGAGTGGAACCAAAGCGGGCCATGTGCCAGCGGGCCCCCATGGCATAGGCATCCATGAAGATGCTTTTGCCTTCCCCGGGAGCGGCCTCCCCCTCGGGCAGATCGAGCTTAAAAGAATGGCCTACCTGCATGATCATGCCGATGTGCCGGGCCAGGTTTTCCACATCCATGCAGTAGGCATAGGCGCTCAAGGATTTGGCCTTGTCCGGGCTGGTAATCTTTTCCGAACCTACGGCCAGAGCCACATCGAACATCCCGGCCTTGATGCCCGTATAAGCCAGGTGCAGGGCCGTTGAGGCCCCGGCACAGGCGTTTTCCACATTGACCACCGGGATCTTGTCAATCCCCATGCCCCTTAAGACCACTTGACCCCGGATGGAGTGCTGGTTGTCAAACATGCCCCAGAAGGTGTTTGAAAAATAAGCCGATTGCAAATCCTTTTTTTGAAGGCCGGCGTCTTCCAGGGCCAGGTTGACGGCCTTCTCGGCCATGGTGCGGACCGTTTCATCGGGATATTTCCCGAAGCGGATCATCCCCACACCGATGATATAAACATTATTCATAAAAAACTCCTTGAATATAAAGGCACAAGGCACAGGGCACAAGGCTCAAGGAAAAACCACATTACTTGACTTTAAACCTTGAGCCTTGAGCCTTATGCCTTGCACCCTTTTTTTAAAGCATCGCCCCGGCCGTAATGGCCAAAATATCATTGGAGCCGTCTTCGATCATGGCCGCCCGGGCATCGCGGAAGATTTTTTCTATCGGGTATTCCTTGCTCAGGCCGTTTCCTCCAAAGAGCTGTATGGCCTCGGAGGCCACTTCAAAGGCCGCATTGGTGCAGTAGACCTTGGAGGCTATGGAATACTGGGTGGCCGGAGGGGTCGTATTGTAATTATAGATCAAAGCCGCCCGGCTTAACTGACGGGCCGATTCCACCTTGGTGAACATATGGAATAGTTTCTGTTGAACCGCCTGATGTTGAAAGATCGGCCGGCCACCCTGGATGCGCTCTTTGGCGTAATCCAGGGCCAGTTCATAGGCCGAACGGGCCACACCGGTAAAAATAGCCCCCATGGCGGCATTGGCCGTAGCCATGGTGATGTCCAGCATGGCCGGGTAGCTTTCCGGATCGGAGAGCATAAACTCCGCCGGAATACGGACTTCCTCGAAGAAGATCTCTCCCTGGTTGAGGTCCCGCTGGCCCATTTTATTTAAGGGTTTGCCCTTACTGACCCCAGGGGAATTCAAGGGCACGATGGCAATACCCCCTCCGGCCGGCCCTTTATCCGGTTCGATATTCAGATAAACCAGGGCGTGGGTGGCAATGGTCCCATTGGAGACCCAGGCCGCCTTCTGACCGCTGATCACCCATTCATCCCCATCCCTTCTGGCCCGGACCCGGCCGGAGCAGGCCGGATCATTGAAATAGCTCGTGCCGCCCATCAGCATATCCGATCCGTGGTCCGGCTCGGTGATCCCCCAGCAGCCGATGATCGAGGCGTCCTTACATTCACAAAAAGGGACGATGATTTCATCGATGACCCGGGGTTCGGGCAGCACACCGCCCATGAAGGCCGGAAAACAGGACACGCCGATACCGACGGTCCAGCCGGCCGAACCCCAGCCCATCTCTTCCAGGGCGATGTGTACTTCCAGAGGTTCCAGTCCGAGGCCCCCATAACCGTCGGTCACTAATACGGTGTGATAGCCCAATTCGTAGGCCTGGCGAAAGACCCGCCTAAAGGTCTCGGATTTAAGGACTTCATCGGGCGTGGCCAAGGCATCCAATTCGATGCTGGCCGGACGTAGGACCTCCTTGGCAAAACGGTGAATGTTTTCTTTCAAGGCCATCTGCTCATCAGTCAAATTTATATTTAAATCCAGGTAGCTCATGAGTTCTCTCCTTTAACAGAAAAAAAGTTTCAAGTTTCAAGTCCCAAGTTTCAAGTATGAGAAGTTAGCAAAAATCATCCGCATTTTCATGTTTCTTGGTGCCCCCTGGGGCATGAGGGTTTAGTTCGATAATAGAGTTTCCCGCAAAATGGCTATGGGCAATAGGCTATGTGCTATGGGCAAAGAAAAACCTTAAAATCGTTTTACCTATTGCCTCTGGCCCATTGCCTATAGCCCCCTCTATTATTTATAATCCTCGACCCGATAAACGTTCGGGGCTTGGGGATCGAATTCCTCCCTTAGAATCCGGTCCATGGCCTTTTCGGATATGGTTTTAGGAATATCCGCGACCACCTGCAGATAAGAAGGCACGGCATTGGCCTCCAGACCTTTAAAACAGGCCTTAAAGATATCAGTCGGATCTATGGTTCGTCCCTCAAAAGGGCTTACGGCCGCCACCAGGTCCGATTCTCCCGGGGACCCGGAGGCGGCCGGAATCCCGTAGACACAAACCTCGGAAACATCCGGATGTTCGCCGATGACCTTTTCCACCAGGTCGGGCTGGATAAAGTCGCCGGCCCGGCGCAGGGCCGTACCTTTTCGATAATCGAAAAAATACCAGCCTTTTTCATCTTTGTGGACCATATCCCCGGTATGGAGCCAGCCGCCCCTGGTCTTTTCCTCCGACTCTTCTTTAAGACCCAGATAATTGACCTCGGTTTTTCCTTTTATCATGCGGACCAGGAGCTCTCCGACCTGGTTCGGGCCGAGTTCACCGCCCTGTTCATCGACTACCTTCAGTTCCATAACCCCCGGCAGGGTTTTACCAAAGGAACCGATGGGGCCTTGATCAATCGGTTTGTAGGCAAATCCGCCTTCAACCGCCCCGTACCACTCCAGGATCTTGAGGTCGAACCGTCTCTCAAAGGCCTCCCAGATGGCCCGGGGTGTGCCGGCGGAAACAACCATCTTAACCGGATTGTCGGCATCGTCAGGCTTGGACGGCTCGTTGTAAATGGCGGACATCATGCCCCCCAATAAGGAAAAGGTGGTACAGCCGTATTTGCGGCAGATGGCCCAGATCCGGCTTTTGGTAAAGCGCGGGCTGATCACGGCCTTGATCCCCAGGGCCAGGGCCGGAATCATGGTCACGGCCTGGGCATTCCCATGGGTCAGGGAGAGCCCGGTATAAAGGATATCCCTGGGGGTATATTTCCAGACGAGACGGGTCATGATCAGGATGGCACCGGTGCGGTTCATCTTGATGATCACCCCCTTGGGGGTGCCGGTAGTGCCGCTGGTATAAATGATCTCCATGGGGTGTTTGACATCAAAGATTTCATTTTCCACAATGGGTGAGGCCTGGTCCAGGATTTGGCTTAAAGAGGTGTAATTCCCGAAAGGGCTGATCCCTAACTCCTCCCGCCAGGCCACGGCCACTTCCCGCACTTCGGGCACCTGATTTCTGATTTCTTCCAGGACCGGCAGGAGATCCCCGGTCGTAATGACCAACTTGGTCCGGCTGTCTTTAAGGAAATGGACCAGTTTGTCTCCTTTGGAGCGGGGATCAATCGGAACGGCAATAGCCCCTGAATAGGTGCCGCCGAGCATACTATAGACAAACTCCGGATGGTTGCGGGAGAAGATGGCATAGGTATCCCCTTTCCCGATTCCCAGGGATTTTAGATAGGCGGCAAAACGATTGGATTTTACATAAAGATCTTTATACGTCAGGCGATCCTCCCCACGGTCCCCTTTTTCAAAAATGAAGACCTCCTTATCCGGATTATCTTCGGCCTTGATTTCCAATAAGTGTCCGGGGATGACCGGATTCAGATGGGCTTTGGACATAAGTCTTTCCTCTCTCTAATCAATGAGACAAATTCAGGATTTTGAGGTTTCCTGGAAGCATGAATATTGTTTTTACCGACCGCTGAATACTGATCGCTGATCGCTGCCTTTTTATTCAAATGCCCCGATGAAGCCCCGCTCGTAGGTGGGGAATTCCTTTTTAAAGGTCTCATCCCAATGTTCATCGGTCCAGTACTGATGACGATCAAAGAAGGGATTCTTCCCGGCTGCCGAGATCAAGACGGCCACCGAAATATCGACGTCCTTGATAATTTCCAGACTCAAGGCCGACATGCCCAGGGTGGTAAAAACCCGGCAATGCATCCCCTGGCGATGGGCGACCGCGGCAGCGGCATTGGCGGCCAGATTCATATCCATCAGTTTAAAAACGCAACAGGGCCCCCGACCGATCAAGGTTTCCTGGGTTTCGGCCGTGTTGAGTTCCTTGCAGGTTCGAAAGCCGCAGGCCCCGCAATTCCAATTCAAAACCGAGCGGCGCTTTTCTCCGATAACCAGAACGCGGCAACCTTCCTTGACCAGTTCCCGGATCATCCGCCCGTCCCGGGCGGCCAACGGGCTCATGTCGGCCAGGGACCAGCAATAGTCCCCCATTTCGTTTAATTCCTCATCACCGACGATGATCAGTTTGGTTTGATTCTTGCCGAAATGAAATCGGGTTTTAGCCACCACGGCCATCTGCTCAATGACCCGGTCCAGGACGGCGGGGTTCAATTCTTCGAATTCTCTAATAGACATTACAATCGCCTCCTTTTTTAACTGTAAATGGACCGGAATTGGGGCCACAGCCGGTTGATGATACGGTCCTGCATAGTGCGTTCATTGATTTCTCCTGATTTTTTCGGCATATCCCGGAAGGGACTTTTTTCCGTTACCGAAATGGCGATGGCCAGGCTGAAACCAGAACGGCGAGGAGTATGGCCGTTTCGGCGGGCGGCCAGGGCGGCTGAAAACAGGATGGTGTAATCGACTCCCAATTGCTCGGCCAGGGAGGCTGCTCCCCCTAAGGCGTAAGCCACATTGCAGACCCGAAGATAACAGAGAGGACCGGTAAAGGCCACCCCCGGTTCATTGGGCAATTTCTCCCGGGCCCGGAAATTCTCACAGGTCACCAGGCCGCAGTAGCCGCAATTAATATCGGCCGGATCATCCAGGCTGCGCATGGAACTCATGACCAGGACGGCATCGGCGCTGCGCAGCATGGCGGCGTCGCGGGTGAAAAAGGACCAGGCCTGATTTTCCTTGGCCAGGTCCTCCATGGTCAAGGCCAGGTCTTCCAATTCGGCCGGGTCCTGGATCAGGTTGATGACGACCTCACCCACGCCGCCCAGCCTGGGGGAGGTGACAGCCGAGGCCAGGAGCAGACGGGCGGCCTCCAAGGCCCCGGCCCGGCGCTCCTGTTCATAGTGCTGAAGGGCTCGTTCCATAGATCTTCTCCTTTGTGCTTTTCAAGTTCCACCTATCCACTTTCAGCTTTTCTCACTCAAACATCTAAGGGTATGCCTTTGCCCCGGGCCAAATCCGGATACATTTCATAGGCCGGTTTGAGCATGGGCAACAGCTTCATGATCTTGGGCATGGAGCCTTTGGCCTTGATCTTTCCCTTGGCCAGGGCGATGGGCAGGTTGATTTTTTTCTGCCAGAAAAGGTGGCAGGTGTCGCCGGAGAGGGTCATCTGGACCTGGGCGGTCAAATCGGCCGGACCGCAGATGACCTCTTTCGGGGTGATCCAGATCTCGCCTTCGGGATCATTGATGATAAAGTGGATATTGATGTTTTCCTGTTTGAATTTAGGTCCGAACCCGGGATCGGCCTCCAAGGTTCTAAACAGGGTCCCCAGGACGTCATACATCTGTTCCGTGTTTTGAAAGACAGCCATCATTTCCTCCTTTGAGAATGGTTTAGATTAAAATTTTTCATATCACCTGATACCGTTTCCATTTAAGGACGCAAAGAAAAATCGATCATCTCTTTGACGGTCTTGACTCCGGCATCTTTTGGGAAAAGTTCTTTCAGGACCACCATGGTGTAATAATGTCCCACAAACAGCCAGGCCGCCCGGCGGGGATGGATGGGGGGGGAGGGTGGGCTGTCTTTGAAGATCCGCTTACAGACCTGGGCTACGGTTTTGACATTGATCTCCAGAAAATCGTGCAGGGCCCGAGAGATATCGGCGTCGTAGGAGGCCGTCAGCGTCAGGGCCAGGAAGCGGGCTTGCATGGGGCGTTCGACGACAAACCGAAAATACTCCAGCCCCACGGCCCTCAGATAACCCCTGGGATCGTCTTTTAATGTGACCCAGAGTTTTCGATATCGCCCGATCAGATAGTCGGCGATCCCTTCCTGGAAGCAGGCCAGAAAAAGGGCTTTTTTGCTTTTGAAATGACGGTAGATGATGGCCTCGGAAACCCCGGCTTTTTCGGCGATCTGGGCGGTGGTCACCGTGGCATAGGACCGCCGGGCAAACAGTTCGATGGAAACATCGATTAAATGCTGACGGCGCTCCGAGGAACCCATCCGGGTTTTGGGGGGCGGGCTGGACATGACGGCCTCTCCTCTTTTTGCTTTGGGTTGGTCTATTTGAAAGTAAGTACTTACTTACAATGAAGGAAAAACCTTGTCAAGAAAAAAATAAAGGGGGAACCGTCTAATGACGGGATCAGGCTTCCGGAGGTTGGGTGTGGCGGATCATGCGGCCCTCGGTCATATAGACCACCATTTCGGCGATATTGGTGGCGTGGTCGGCAACCCGTTCCAGATATTTGGAGATGTAGGAAATCTTAATGGCCCGGCTGATGGTCGTATTGTCCTTGATCATGAAAAAAAGGAGTTCATTGAAGATCTGCACAGTAAGCTGATCGACCTCATCGTCCCTGTTGACCACTCCATAGGCCAGGGCGGTATCCCGATCCAGAAAGGATTGCAGGGCATCATGGACCATGCCCTGGGCGATATCGGCCATACGGGGAAGATCGATATAGGGCTTGAGTTGTGGTTCCTCGTTGAGCTCCAAGGCCCGTTCACAGATATCGACGGCATAATCACCGATCCGTTCCAGATCGGTGGTAATCTTCATGGCCATGGTGACGAACCGCAAATCCCCGGCCGTGGGCTGCCGGAGGGCAATGAGCCGGATGCATTCTTCGTCTATTTCCACATCAAGGGTGTTGATCCGGTCATCACTTTCAATCACCTTGTTGGCCAGTTCGCTGTCCCGGTCCACCAGGGCCTGTATCGCTTTACCAATGGCCTCTTCCACCAGGGAGCCCATTTTGAGGATTTTAACCCTCAGGTCCTTCAATTCTTCTTCAAAGACGGTCATGGTATTTTTTTAACCTCCGGTTGCCGGGTTTAGGACGAAGATTCTGGCCGATAGCCGCTGATACTATTTTCAAACACCTAAATTGTTACTATTATCCCAGTTTTGATACCACCTGACAAGTTTAATTTGGAAGGATCGGCAAAATAATGATATGATCCTTTTTATGGAAAACAGACCCTTCCAATATCAAAATATCCGCTTCCTGCCTATCCTGCACAACCGCCTGGAGTTTGCCCTGGAGGTCCATCGTCAATTCCTGGAATTTAAGCCCGAGGCTGTGGCCGTGGAGCTTCCCCCGACTTTGGAGGCCCCGGTCCTGGCCGCGGTCAAGAGACTCCCTTTTCTCTCCGTAGTCCTTTATCAGGAAAAATCAGGCAACCATATCTATCTTCCCATCGAGCCGGTTGACGGAATCATCGAGGCCGTCCGGTTGGGATTGGAAAACGATCTTCCGGTTTTTTTTGTCGACCGTGACACCGAAGGTTATCCTCAGAGGTCCGATCCCATGCCCGATCCCTATGCCGTCACCCGGATCGGCTATCCGGCCTATTGCCTGGCCTATCAAAAGGAACGGGGGCAGGAATCCCCTGCTTCCGATGATTCCTTGAGGGAACGGACCATGGCCCATCAGGCCCTCGGGCTCAATAAGGTCTATCAACGAGTCCTTCTGGTTTGCGGCCTGGCCCACTGGCCGGGAATTTATCAACAATTGGATACCGAGCCGGAATTGCCTCTGGGAAGGCAGCGACGATCCGGTGTCATCGTAGGGTATCTGAAGGAATCGTCCAGCCGGGAAATTCTTTCGGAAACGCCTTTTATACAAAGACGCTATGAAGAAGAACGGGCCCAGGCCGGTTCCCCGGAGGCCCATTTTTTACAGCTTAACCGTCTGGTCATCCAGGAAGATCTGCTGAACCGGGCCAAGGAACAGCACTTAAAAAACAGCCGCGAAAAGGTGGAGGGCAATCAAATTCCCTTGATCCGGAAATTTGCCCGTAATATGGCCTTGCTTCAGGGGGGTTTAACCCCGGATTTTTACCAGCTCTTGATGGCCTCACGGGGAATCGTCAATGACAATTTTGCTTATGAGGTTTGGGAAATTGGTTCCAAGTATCCTTTTCAGGAGGCCGCCCAGGATTTACCGGAGGTCGAGGTAACTGCCGAAGACCTGCGCCTGAATCAAAGAAAGATTCGATTTTACCGCCGTTTTCGGACCTTTCGACGACGCCTGGTGCCGATTCCTCTAAGGAAACGCCCTTCCCCTGCAGAAAAAGAGGCATACAAAAAGCAGTGGACCGGGGCTTATATCTGTTCCTATCCCCCGGAGGATATCCGGGTGGAGGGCTTAGGGGACTACGTCAAGAAAAAGGTCCGGGGCGTTCTATCCCAGGAACAGGTCCGGGTGGTCCCTTTTACCACCTCCCTGTTAGACGGTCTGGATATCCGGGAAACCCTGCGGCAGGTCGTCGAACAAAAAATTTATGTCCGGGAAGAGGTCCAGGTGCGCGGCAAAATAGGCTCGGTGGTTTTTATTTTTAAGGAGGATGAACCGGCGCCGGAAAATCCCGAGCGCTTCCCCTGGAAATTGACCTGGCTCGGGGAACACAATCAGGAATCGGACATGGCTTTCTATGCCACGCCCGCCGGGGAAGAGGTCGTCGGCCCGGGCATCTCCCGCTGTGAATACGGCGGTTTTGTCTTAAGCTATCCCCCTTACCGGATGGTTGATATCTGGAAAGACCGCTTTTTCCATACGGCCCGTTCCAAGGCCGAGCGGCTGCTATTAGCCGGCATAGATTATAGTGAAGAACGGCTGGTAGCCTATATCGCCGCCCGGCCGCCCCGATCCTTCTGCCACACCTTTGCCCACAACCAGGGGCGGAAGGTCATTTATCTCCCCCTGGGGCAGTTTTCGCCGGTACTCCTGACCAAGATCCGGTTTTTTCATGTCCTGGAAAGCCCGGATCTCCGCAAAGTAGCCCATCATTATATTCGATAAATAAAATTTCTAAAGTAATTGTTAAAAAAGACTGATAAGATAGAAAAGTTCAGAGTAATGCAGGGTCGCCACGAAATATGAAAATTGATGGATTCGTAAAAACTCGTCATTCCCGACTCCGTCCCGTTGGGGACTCCGTCCCGGAGGGCGCAGACGGGAATCCAGACTATATGTAACTAATTAATCCCGCCAAAGGCGGGACCCGTTTTCACGGGAATGACGTAAATCGGCGCTTTTGGACTTCCAAATAACTTAACCTTATACAGTTTGCATAACTAATTGTTGCTCTTTGATAATTGATAATTCGAAGCCTAACTGCTTGGCTCTCCGTTTTAGATTTTCATAAAGGCGATTTTTATATCTTTGCTCATAATAATC
>JACRBX010000281.1 GCA_016219225.1 Deltaproteobacteria bacterium | reverse complement strand
CTCATTGATCTGGCGGATGATGGCGAAGATACTGCTGACTAAAATCGGTGACAGGCCCAGGGATGGCTCGTCCAACATGAGGATCTTGGGCTTGGACATGAGGCCTCGCCCGATAGCCAGCATCTGCTGTTCCCCTCCGGACAAGGTTCCGGCGATCTGCATTTTCCTTTCCTCCAGGCGGGGGAAAAGTTTGAAAATTTTTTTCAGGTTCTCCGCCTTGTCTTTACGGGCCTGGCTGTTCAAGGCACCCAGTTCCAGGTTTTCCAGGACGGTCATGGAGGGAAAAAGCTGCCGGCCTTCGGGGATCTGGATGATACCCATGGCGACAATTTCTGAAGTGGAACACTGGGTGATCGATTGATGGTCCCAGGTGATGGAACCCTTACGGGCCCGCAACATACCGGAAATGGTCTTGAGGGTGGTGGATTTTCCTGCCCCGTTGGAACCGATCACGGTAACGATCTCCCCTTCCGCTACTTCCAGGGAGATACCCCTGAGGGCCTGCAGGTCTCCATAAAAAGTTTCGACATTTTCAATTTTCAGCAAGGTTTATAATCCTCTCCCAAATAGGCCTCGACCACCAGGGGATTTTGGGTCACCTCCTCGGGCAACCCTTCGGCGATCTTTTCCCCGAAACTCAGGACCGCAATCCGTTGCGACAGGGCCATCACCCCGCGCATGACATGCTCGATGAGCAGGATGGTTACCCCTTTCCGGTTGATCTCCCGGATCAATTTGATCAGGGTGTCGGTTTCTGTGGGATTGATGCCGGCCATGACCTCATCGAGCATTAAAAGGGTGGGCTCGGTGGCCAGTGCCCGGGCCAGCTCAAGGCGTTTGCGATGGGGCAGAGGCAATTCGGTGGCCAGGGCCGATCTTTTGTCCTCCAGGCCGACAAACTCTATGACTTCCCTGGCCTTTCTGGTCGCCTCTGACAAAGAAGGTAAACGATTATAAGCCGCTACGATGACATTATCCAAAACCGTCAACTCCAAAAAGGGTTTGACGATCTGAAAGGTCCGCACCATCCCCAACCGGCAGATCTGATGCGGTTTCAAGCCTAAAACAGACTGGCCCTGAAAATAGACTTTCCCCTGGTCAGGGGTCAGGAAACCGGTCAGGCAATTGAACAAGGTAGTCTTTCCCGCCCCGTTGGGGCCTATGACGGCGACTATTTCCTGTGCATTGATCTGAAGGGAAATATTGCCCAAGGCCCGAAGCCCGCCAAAATTTTTCCCAACTTTTTCTATAGTTAAAAGATTCACCGATTGTACCTGTTCGGAATTCGGAATTCGGATTTCGGAATCAAAAAAACCATCTTCATGATCTGTGCCCCCCCTTGATATTTGAGGGTTTAATAAAAAACGGTTTAAAAACCCTGTTTAAAAAAGGCATGATGCCCCTGGGGAAAAAAAATACGGCAAAAATCAGTACAAACCCGTAAATAACCATGTGCAGGCCGGGCCGGCCCACTTCCGACAGGTAGGCCCGGGTCCATTCGGCCGGCAGGGTAATTAAAAAGGAGCCGACAATAGGTCCCAAAACCGTGCCCATACCGCCGATTATAGGACGCAGGATAATCTCAATGGACAAACCCATGCTCATAACCCGGTCCGGGCTTAAATGAAAAATTCGATTGGCATCAAAGGTCCCGGCCAGGGCGGTCATAAAAGAACTCAAGGCAATGGCCCACATCTTGTATTTAAAGGTATTCACCCCCAGGCTTTCGGCGGCATCTTCATCCTCCCGGATGGCGACCAGATAACGGCCGATCTTGGAAATTTCCAGTGCCCTGACCACAACAACCGAAAAGAGGAGCAATCCCAGGGAAATGTAGTAATAGGGCAGGTTCCCTTTGAACTGCATATTCCAAAAACCCGGCTTGAAATCGACAAACAAGCCCATGAAGGATCCCAGGCTCTCCATGTGCAAGGCGATCAACCGGCCGATCTCGGCAAAGGAGATGGTAATCAAAACGAAATAGACCCCCTTCAATCCGAAACGGAAACCCAAAAAGCCGATCGCCAGGCCAACGGCCATGGCCAGCAAGGCCCCGATGAACATCCCGGCCCAGGGGCTCAAATCAAAGACAATGGCCAGACGGGTTGCGGTATAGGCCCCGATACCCACATAGAGGGCATGGCCGAGGGAGATGTTGCCCGTATAACCGGTCAGGATATTCCAACATTGTCCCAGATAGGCATAAAAAAAGATCAGAATAAAGATTTCCAGCCAATAGTTGTTAAGCACTTGGGGCAGGAAGAGCAGGACAGCCAGGATAACGGCCAGGAAGATATAGAGCCGCTTCATCCTCTACCTCCAAAAAGCCCCTGGGGACGGAAGAGGAGGATGATGACCATGATCGTAAAGCTGACCACCTGCTTCATGGAACTGGGCAGGAAGACCGTTCCCAGGGATTCGGCCACCCCGATAATCAATCCCCCGACCAGTGCCCCGATCAAACTCCCCATGCCGCCCAAGATGACGATCACAAAAGAGATCATGGTATAGGGGGCCCCCATGGTGGCCTTGGCCGGCATCAAGGGCACCAGTAAGGTTCCGGCGGCTCCGACGCAGGCGGCCCCTATACCAAAACAGATACCGTAGATCCGGTTAATATTGGTGCCGATGATCAAGGCCCCAAAACGGTTGTCGGCCGCTGCCCGGATGGCCTTACCGGTGGTGGTCTTCTTCAAAAAGATCATGACGATCAAGGTGATGAGAATGGCTAAGACAAAGGCAATAAGACGAGGGACATCGATTGTCAACGACCCCAGGCGGATGGCGGAAAGGGCCAGGCTGGTTTTGGGGCTGATATCGCTTCCCCCCCAGATCATCAAGGTTCCGTTTTCAAAGATGATGCCCATGCCGACCAAAACTAAAACCTGCATGGCCTCTGGCAGGTCCAATATGCGATTGACGAAAACCCGTTGAACCAGATAGCCGATCCCGAACATGACGGCGGCACAGATCGGCAGGGAGATATAGGGATCAAGACCCAGAAAAAGGAGAAGGGTAATGGTCAGGAACATGGCGAAGACCATCATCTCGCCGTGGGCAAAGTTGATGACCCGCATGACCCCGAAAATCAGGGAGAGGCCTAAGGCGATCAGGCCATAGACCCCTCCCATCAGGAAACCTTGCAAGGCCAACTGTAGCACCAGATCCGTATTCATGGTTGTTCACTCATAATGGGATGGTAAAAAGCTATGAGGCCACATTGTGGCGCTGTAACAAAAAATAACTACGTCTGCTCTGGATTCCCGCCTGCGCGGGAATGACGAGTTTTTCGAATGCATTACTTAAAAATGGATCAGGGCAAATTCAGGCTTTCCCTCCCTAATCCATATTCCGAAATCCGAAATCCGCAATCCGAAATAGATCAGGCTCCCCGTTCCCAGAGCTGTTTCCAGGGAAAGACGTAAGGGGCCTGGGCCGCCTCTTTGGGCAGGACCACCTTGACCCGGTCGTCCATATTCGGATCGGGCAGGACCTGGACCATGGCCGTAGCGGCATTGATATTATCCCCTTTTTCATCAAAGATCACTGGCCCGCCGACCATGGGGTGATCCTTAAAATTAGTTTTGCGCAAGGCCTCCCGTAGGGCCGCAGGATCGGTGGATTTGGCCCGTTCCAGGGCATCGGCAATGACCAGCACCCCGGTGTAGGCGTAGCCGGAATTGGTATCCAGATATTTACCGGGATAGAGTTTTTCAAAACGGGCATTGGCCTCCTGAAATTTGGGGCTCTTGGGATTGACCCAGGGCACGTTATCCAGGACATAGTAAGCCAGCTTGTCCATGTCCTTGACAAATTCCGGTTCGTACCAGCCCGGACTGCCGGGACTGATGATGCCCAGCAATTCCAGCCGCTGCTTATACATTTCCCGGATCAGGAGTTTGGCATCTCCGGGACGGGCCACGGGACAAAGGAGGTCCGGTTTGGCGGCCTTGAGCTTGGCGACCTCGGCGGAGAGGTCTTTAACGCCCAGGGGGTATTCGATGTGTTCGACGATTTCAAAGGGCAGTTTTTTGTCCTTGACATATTTTATAAAGGCCGCGCCCTGTCCCCGGCCAAAGGCATCGCCGGCGTTGGTGACGGCAATCCGTTTAATGGTCACTTTTTTTTCTTTGATAATCAGGTCAAGATAGCGGGCCATACTGGTCATGAAGAATTCCGTCTTAGCGAAGCAGCGAAAAACATTTTTGTAGCCTTTGGCGGTAATGGCGTCCAGGGCGGCCACATCAATAACAAAAGGGACATTCCTCTGTTCGGCTAAAGTAGCAATGGCCATGGCCACCCCGCTTAAAAAGGGGCCTACCAGACAGACCGCCCCTTCCTTGATCTGCCGCTCGGCCACGGTCCGGCCGACATCTTCTTTCGCCTCACAATCTCCCAAAAGGAGCTTCAGCTTGGCCCCGCCCATGGACTTGATCCCCCCACGGGCATTAATTTCGTCGGCTGCCAGCTTGTTCCCCCGCTGCATGGCGATCCCGATGTCCGGCAATGGACCGGTAACCGGTTGGATAGAGCCGATAAGGATCTCCTTAGGTGCGGCCCCGCGTAAAACGGCGGGGAACCCGCTGATCGTAGCGGCCGCTCCCAGGGCGGCTGAGGTTTTCAGAAAATTCCTGCGATTGATTCCGGACACTTCCATTTTTTTGTTTTCCATGGCATCCCCCTTTTTAAAGTTAAGTTTTTAAAATACCTTCTTTATTATTACATCATTGGGCTTGGATTTGCAAAGCATTCCCTCACCCCGAGGTCTGCCATAGGGCGAATAAAATTTTTTAAGATTTCTCTTCTATATACTGGAAAGGAGTCATTAAAGTCAAGGCCGACTTCCTATCCCGCCAGCGTCCACGGGAAATAATCCTGCCATTTCTCCTTGACCAGGATAATGGGTTGTTATATAAAAGAAAATAATAGATAAACCGAATAGCTGTTCATGGGGACCGATGATTTACGGCATAGGGGTGGATTTGGTTAAGATGGTCCGGATACAAAAGGCCATGGAAACCTGGGGAGAACGATTTCAGGAAAAGATTTTTACTGAAGAAGAACGCACCCTTTGCCTTGGCAAACCCCGCCCCACCCGCTATTGGGCCATGCGTTTTGCGGCCAAAGAGGCCTTTTCCAAGGCCATCGGCCTGGGGATGCGGCAGGGAATTCACTGGAAAGACATTGAGGTGACCTCTAATTCTTTCGGCAAGCCGGAGCTGATCCTCCATGGCCGGGCCAGGGAAATCTGTTTGCAGGCCGGGGTTAAAAACAGTTTTTTAACCCTGACCGATGAGGATGGATATGCCATGGCCGTGGTGGTACTTGAAATTTAGTGCCCAAATAAAGTTTCAAGATGCAAGATGCAGGTTTCAAGTATGGAACACCTTGAACCTTGAAGATATTTTCATCTTTTTCGGCGCTCCGGAGGGGTGTGAGAGCTTAATACGAAATTAAAGATTCAGGGTCCAAGGTGTAAGGTTTTTCCCTGAACCCTGAACCTTGAACCCGATTTTATTATGATCCTGACCACAGCCCAACAAATGAGACGATTAGACCGAAAGGCCATTGAAGAACTCGGTCTGCCGGGACCGGTTCTGATGGAAAATGCCGCCCGGGGAGCGGTCCAGGTCATTGGCCGGCAGTATCCCAAGGTCCGTTCCATAGCTGTTTTCTGCGGGAAAGGGAATAACGGAGGGGACGGTTTGGCCATGGCCCGCTATTTCCAGGCCCTGGGCCTTCGGGTCCGGGTTTATTTGGCCGGTTCGCGGGAAGGGCTCAAAGGGGATGCAGCCTTTCAACTTGGTCTGGTTGACCGATTAAAAATTCCCTTGACCGAGTTGGACGAAAAAACAAACCGCCCTTCCCTGCGACAGGAAGTGTCCGGTTTTGACCTTCTGGTGGATGCCCTTTTGGGCACCGGGATTGATAAAGAAGTTTCCGGTTTTTTCCGGGACCTGATCATTCTGATCAATGAAATCCCGGTTCCTAAGGCCGCCGTGGACATCCCTTCAGGGTTGTCTTCCGACAGCGGCCGGCCCCTTGGTCTTTGTGTCAAGGCCGATCTGACCGTTACCTTCGGTCTGCCTAAAATCGGTCAATGCGTCTTTCCCGGTTGCCGGTATGTGGGAAGGCTTTTTGTGATCGATATCGGCATCCCTCCCGCTTTCTGGCCGGCGACTAAGGATCGGGTGGAATTATTGGAGGCGGATTTTCTGGCCCCCTTGATGGCGGAGAGGGATCCGGAGGGCCATAAGGGTTCTTATGGCCATAGCCTGGTCCTGGCCGGCTCAAAAGGAAAGACCGGGGCCGCGGCCATGACCTGCCTGGGAGCCTTACGGGCCGGGGCAGGGTTGGTAACCCTGGGCATCGCAGAAAGCTTAAACCCCATTATGGAAATAAAACTGACCGAGGCCATGACCGAACCCCTGCCTGAAGGAGAACCGGGCCATTTAGGGCCGGGGGCACTTTCCCGCATTATGACGTTGATTGAAGGCAAAAAAGCCATAGCCCTTGGCCCGGGCCTTTCCTCTTCACCGGGGACAACCGCCCTGGTTCAAAATTTGCTAAAAAAATCCATTGACCTCCCCATGGTTATCGATGCCGATGGGTTGAATGCCCTGGCCGGGGTCCCGACGGCTATAAAGAATCTGGCAGGCAGGGCCATCCTTACCCCCCATCCCGGAGAGATGTCCCGATTATCAGGGCAGTCCGTGAAAGAGATCCAGGCCGACCGGATCCGGACAGCCCGGGCCTTTTCTCAAGAACATGGGGTGGTGGTGGTCTTAAAAGGGGCCAGGACCGTAATTGCCGACCCCGAAGGGCCGGTTTATTTAAACCCCGTCGGCCATTCGGTATTGGCTGCCGGAGGCACCGGAGATATATTAACCGGTTTGATCCTCGGGTTTTTATCCCAGGGCATGTCTCCTTCCCAGGCTGCCTGCCTGGGGGTCTTCCTCCATGGTCAAGCCGGTCTATGGCTGGCCCGGGAGCGAGGCGGCCAGGGGATCCTGGCTTCGGAGTTATTGGATAAAATACCGAATCTGATTACCCGAAAGGGCACCTTTGATGGTCCGGGAGAAGAAACCCTGCCGTTGATACAGGAAGTGAAACTTTAGACCTTGCACCTTATACCTTAAACCATCTTTTTAAATCTTTTTAGGAGCCTATTATGACCCTGGCCAAAGACATCATGACCCAGAAAGTGATCACCGTTCAGGAATATACGCCCATTGCTGAAGTGGCCCAAACTTTAACCGAAAATCATATCAGCGGGGTGCCTGTTTTAAATCCGAACAAAGAAATAGTCGGGATGGTCTGTGAAAGCGACATTATCGATCAAACTAAAAAGTTTCATGGGCCCCCGGTGGTCAATCTAATGGGCTATATCGTTTTTCTGGAAAGCGGGAAAAAATTTGAGAAAGAATTAAGAAAAATGATGGGTTTGGTGGCTATGGATATCATGACCTCACCAGTGAAGACTGTCACCCCTGAAACCCCGGTAGAGGAAATAGCCACCTTGATGGCCGAGCACCATGTCCATTCCATTCCGGTCCTGGAGGGGAGAACCCTGGTGGGAATCATAGGGAAGAAGGATATCGTTCGTTCCATAGCTCAATGAGTGAGGGATTCTTGGAGGGATCCATCTTTGAGTTGGTGGTCGAAGGAGAAGCGGCCACAATACAACTGGGCCGAAGATTGGCCCCCTTGCTTAAGGCCGGAGATGTGATAGCCCTTTATGGGGAGCTGGGGGCCGGCAAAACCTGTCTGGTCCGGGGACTGGCCCAAGGCCTGGGGATTGCCGAAGACCAGGTGGCCAGCCCCTCTTTCTCTTTGATTAACGAATATCCGGGGCCCCTGCCCCTCTTTCACATGGATTGCTACCGTCTTCATCTGGAGGAAGAAATCGAGGAACTGGGGCTGGAAGAATATTTTGACGGACCGGGAATCACGGTAATCGAATGGGCCGAACGGATAAGGGAATTACCGGAGGATCGGTTGGATATTTTTTTCAGCATCCCGGATGAAACCCGACGCCATATTCGAATAAAAGGTTTCGGGAAAATGGCCCAACGGTTGAAAGAATATAAGCTCAAAGCTGAAAGCTGAAAGGGCAAAGAAAAAAGCAAGGCCTGGATTCCCGCCTGTGCGGGAATGACGAGTTTTTAAATAGTCATCAAATATTATTTTTATTCCTTTGAGTTTTCAGCTTTGACCTATTTATAATAAGGAGGAATCTTCATGTCCTTGATTGTTCAGAAATACGGAGGGACCTCGGTCGGCTCCATTGAAAAAATCAGAAATGTGGCCCAACGGGTTATTGAAATGAAAAAGAAAGGCCACGATATAGTGGTGGTTCTGTCGGCCATGTCCGGGGAGACGGACAAACTGATTCGCCTGGCCAAGGAAATGACCGAAAATCCCGATCCCAGGGAATTGGATGTCCTGATCTCAACCGGGGAACAGATTTCGGTAGCCCTGTTCAGTATGGCTGTCCAGAGTATGGGGTTTAAAGCTACCTCTCTTTTAGGCCATCAGGTCAAGATTGCCACCGATGATGCCTACGGCCG
>JACRBX010000280.1 GCA_016219225.1 Deltaproteobacteria bacterium | reverse complement strand
TCCACCAGTTCCTCCACGATCCGTTTATGCTCAGCGGATAAGGGCTTTTGCCCCAGGTCCCGGAAGAGGATGTCTTCCTCCTTTCCGTGGTGGCATCGGTCGGCATACATCCGGATGAAATCCACGGCCAAGTCGATGAATTCCGGGTCAATCCTTTTTTGCAGTTCCGCCCGGTCGATTTCTTTTTGAATTATCCCGATCATCTTTTCAATCAGCCGGTGTTCGATCATGAGGGGGGCTATGGGTAACATGGGGCAACCTCCTACGGTTTAAGGTTCAAGGTTCAGGGTCCAAGGTTAGGAAAAAACTTTTTTCAGGCATCGTGGTGCCCCCCAAGGGCATGGGAGTTTAGTTCAAAATCCCCCAGAGATTAAAGGCTCGCTATGGAATTCATTCAGCCATAGGATTTTTAGTCTGGATGGCCTTCTGAAAGATCTCCCAGGCCCGCTCGGCCTGCTTTTTCACTTCAAATTGTCCGTTGCTTAAATACCAGAGTACAACCGGGGGTTGAACGATCCCCAAAAACATAACCGAAATTGTCTTCGGATCCAGGCCGGGATTGATTTGGCCAAGATGCTGTCCCTGGGCGATTATTTCAGCCACCTGTCCGAGATACTCGGTTATCATTTTATAAACGGCTCCCTTTCGCCGGGGATGTGAGTCGGATATCCCCTCGGAAAAAAGGATCTGGGGTATGGCCTGAAATTCCCGCACCGTTTGAATATGACGCAGCAAAAGGGATCTGAGTTGTTCCAGGGGTAAACCGGATTCCTGCCGCACCAGCCGGACGTTTTCCAGCAGCAGGTCCCGGAGCAGCCCGACGGTGGCCGCCAGAATTTCTTCCTTCCCCTTGAAATGCCGGTACAGGGCCGAGGGAACCACCCCCACCTTCCGGGCCACAGAGGCGACACTTAACCCTTTCATCCCCTGGCCGGCGATCAGGGACATGGCCGCCCGGGCGATCTGTTCTTTTCGAATTTTGCTGGTTTGTTTCTCGGCTCTCATGATCGACCGCATAGTGAATATTGATTCACTATAATAAACCGATGCATTTTTCTGTCAAGAAAAAAATACAATCCGATGAAATGATGCTGGATACCTGCTCTCCGCCTTCGGCGGATGCTGGCTCAAGAAAACGGATGCCCGAGACTAAAGGGATTCAGGCTGTTTTATCGTTAGCCTTCCGCTTCAGGTCGCAAACGGCAGTAGAATAATCCAGGGAACAACAGTGATCCAGCTTGTAGAGGATGAAGACCAAAAACAGGGAGCCCAGGAACATCCACTGGGGGCCGAACAGCCAGAGGACCACCACCACGGAGAGGTAATAGGCCCGCATCCCCAGGGTGTAGTGGAGCATCCCAAGGTCCAGAATGTGGGAAATGAAGTCGGGAGTCGCCGTCGGTTCGCACTCGATGGGCACATTGATCATAAAATTGACCTGATTGAGATAGCGGATGGACAGGGTGAAGCTGAAGAAGGCGAAGAAGAAGTGTATGATCAAGAACATGATTTTAATAAGGAAAAGGGCCTTGATACGGGTGAGGATGGCTGTAATGTCAAAAGGAACTTCGGTGATGTGTTCGGGCCTTAAGAGAAAACTTAAGAGCCCCAGGCCGATAATAATTCCGGTGGAGGCCAGGAAACTGGAAGCCATAATCGAGTTGCGCAGGGTCTGCACCGCCAGGATATCCCGTTTTTGGGTCATGATGGACTCCACCCACAGGCGGCGCAAATGTCGGGCCAGTCCGATATACGTTTCCAAAGGTGCCCGGCGCAATTGGACTACCCAATAGAGGTGGTAAGAGGTCAGGACCAGAAAGGTGGCCCCGGCATAAATGATTTCCGCCCACTGAATTTGCATCTTGAAGATTTTCCCCTGGTTTGGATAAATTATAAAAGACTAAGGAAAGAAGGGCAAGAAGAATGTTAAGGACTTTTATAATGGATAGGCTGTAAATTTGGGGAAAAGATAGCAACCCCTCTTCACAGGTGTTCCAGAACCGGAACTTATTTTTTGATTTTTTCGAATTCCACCCGATATTTATTATAATTCACGCAGACATGATCCATTCTCGAGCGGTCTTGATGGATTTTTTTGATTAACCGGAGGACCTTGTCGATCGAAGTAAGATGAAACATATGATGCATGTCCTGACTGTCGAATAATCCCCTTTTCAGGACCTCGGTCCGCAGCCACTCGACCAAAGGGGTCCAGAGGTCCCCATAAAGGATAATCGGCGTTTCACAAATTTCATGGACCTGGACCAGTTGCCAGGAATAGAACAATTCCAGGAGCGTTCCAATACCTCCCGGAGCCACAACAACCGCATCCGATAAGGACATAAAGGTGTCCAACCTGCTGCTGAATCGATCGAATTCCTTTTTGATATCCAAAAATCTGCCGGCTTTTTGTCCCCGAGGAAGCTTTATATTCAGGCCGATGGAAAGGGTGTCCGATCTTATACTTTTATGACCGGCACTTGCCGCCTGCATGAGCCCCGGACCTCCACCGGTGACGATATCAATCCCCAAGAGAGCCAATTCCTTGGCCAAAAAGAAGACATCCTTGTAGACCGGATCACCTTCCTTAATCCTGGCTGAACCAAAAATAACGACCCGATAATGGGGATTCATTAATAAAAGCCCTTCCTGCCGTGGTCAGCGATTAGATTAGTACATAGCCTATTCTGTTTTTTAAAGGGATTTTGCTAAAAGCTGATAGCTATTGCTCCATCTGGAAAGCTACAGGTTCCGGATGGATATTAATTATCCGGTAGTATACAAAAAATGAGGACGGCCCGCAAAGAAAAAGGGTTATCTGATTTTTCGGCCCCTTAGGAGTACCTGAATCCCCCCTTGACTCCAGACATCCTGACACAGTGCCTCATTTTTATGTAACATGGACGATATCCTTGACACCATAAACGAGTCGAAGCTTCGAACCCGGGAATAATGTTTTTGTCGTATTCAACATTTCACAGAGCCTTCCGATAGCCTTGCTGC
>JACRBX010000279.1 GCA_016219225.1 Deltaproteobacteria bacterium | reverse complement strand
TTTTGATTGTATCCATCAAAACAAGGGGCCGATTTGAAGGGATTCAAAAGATTTTCGGTCATAACCCGGGTGATGCTCAAGCATGGAATGGGCGACCTGGTTGAACGTCTCCTGGGCCGGGGAGAAAAAAAAGAGAAAAGTCCCACCACAAAAGACCTGTTTTTCAAATCAGGATTCCCATCCCCGAAGCGGATCCGCCTGGCCCTGGAAGAACTGGGGCCCAGTTTTATCAAATTAGGACAGTTAATGAGCACCCGGGCCGACCTGTTTCCTCCGGACTACATCGAGGAATTTAAAAAACTTCAGGACCGTGTGCCTCCGGTCCCCTTTCCGGAGATCAAAAAGGTCATTGAAGAAGAATTAAAGCGCCCTCTCTTAAAAATTTTCCAGAAATTCGACCCGACCCCGATTGCCGCCGCCTCGGTAGCTCAGGTCCATCGGGCAGAACTCCCCACCGGGGAAAAACTGGCCGTCAAAGTCATCCGGCCGGGAATCGGCAGGATGATCAGCCAGGATATCCGTTTGATGTATTATTTAGCCGACAAGATAGAAAAAAATTTCGAGATAGGGCAGATCCTGGGTGGAACCAACCTGGTCAAAGAGTTCGAGCGCACCATTTTTAAGGAGCTCGATATGTTTATTGAGGCAGGCAGCATTGAAAAGTTTGCCGAAAATTTCAAAGACGTGGATGAAATCTACATCCACCGGGTATACTGGGAATACACCTCCCGATCCGTGTTGGTCATGGAATATATCGATGGCATCAAAATGGATCAGGTAGAGGCCATAAAGGCCCGTGGTCTTGACCCCAAGGAAATAGCCAACATCGGATTACGGTCCTTTTCCCGTCAGTTAATGGAGTTCGGGTTCTTTCACGCCGATCCGCACCCGGGTAATACCCTGGTCATGGACGACGGCCGGGTGGCCCTGGTGGATTTCGGCATTACCGGATATCTGGATGAACAGATGATGCACCAAATCGCCAATATCTTCCTCGGTTTTGCCGACCATGATTATGATCGGGTCCTGGAGGCCTTGTGGGATGCGGGAATCTTCGATGAGGAGACCATGGATCTGAAGAGTTTTTTGATCGACCTCAAGGACCTGAGCGAACCCTTCTACGGCCGTTCTCTTCAGACCATTTCGGTCAGAGACGTCTATGATCAAATCATGCAATTGATCTATAAGTATCATATCAGGCTCCCCAGGAATATCCTCCTCCTCTTGAAGACCTTTATCCAAACCGAAGCCCTGGGCAAGATTCTGGGCAGTGAGGCCAGTCTTCTGGAAGCGGCCCGACCCTATGCCAGGAAATTTCTGGCACGCAACTACAATGTCAAACGGGTTTTTCGCGATATTGAGAGAGAGGTCCGTATCAGCGGCGGATATCTGAAGTCCATGCCCAAGTTTTTTCATGACATTCTCCGACAAACGGCCCAGGGGAAACAACGCTGGGAACTTTGGCACGGAGGCCTGGAAAGTCTGACCGGCCAGTTTGCCAAAGGCCTCAACCGGCTGACCGTCGGCTTTATTATTTCCGCCTCCCTTATCGCCGCCGCCTTGATCCTCAATTCCGATCAGAAGATTTTCGAGGTGACCCTGAATCTGTTCGGATTGAAAACCATTTCCGTAACCGCCCTCTTCGGTCTCCTCGGTTATATCATTGCCACAATTTTGGGTCTTTGGCTCATCATCTCCATCCTTCGATCCGGAAAGCTGTAAAAAAACCCCTCCCTTCACAGGCCTATGCTGGGTTATAAACCGCACTCAACCCACAGGCTGGACCCAGATGGCTTGAGGTCCTTTCTCGCCGTCTTCCTGAGCGAATTTTACCTCGGTGCCCGGCGCTAATTTATTAAATTTCCCATTTTTTAAGGCATTGGCATGGAAATAAATCTCCAGACCGTCCGAGGCTTCTATAAAACCATAGTCCCTATTCGCGATTAGACGGGCCACTTTACCCCGCTGGGCATACTCTTCATGGGCCTTAACTTCCTTTTGCTGGATACGAGAGTATTCCAAAAGACGGCGGTCCAGGGAATCAAAGGCCTCCACCAGTAAGGGCGGGACAAATTCCCCCTGGCGGGTAATGGTAATCGTTTCCCCGCTCACGGTTACGACCAGATGAACTTCAAAGGCACCCAGATGGTGATGACGGGTCCCGATGATTTCCACCCGGGCATGTAAAACAGGACCCATAAAATGTTCTTCCAGACGGGCCAATTCTTCTTCAATTTTTTCACGCCATTCCGGTTGAATTTCCAGGTTTTGCCCTTCGATATGAATGTCCATGTTTTGGTTCTTCCTTCCTAAATAAAGCTTCATTTGAAATGATTCAAACAAGAATCGGCTTCAGGTTTGTTACTGGTTTGTTACTGGGCGGTCCGGCCTTTATCCGCTCCTCTTTTCCAAGAAATGCATGATGAATAGTATCATTCAGGGATGATTAAAAAGTAAATAAGATAAAGCAGGTAGTTTATTATCAAAAAGACTGTATTTTTGATAATAGCCGGCAGGACTTTTCATTTTCCTGGACGGATTTTCAGCCCCGGTTTTGAACTTCATTGCTTCTTCTCTTCTGTCCGCCCCGGCCGACGCTCCTTAAACGCAGCGATTTTCTAATTTCACCCGTAACGAATTCACAGGAAAAATACTTGACACTGACGTACATGTTTGATATTTATATACGTCATGAATACTAAACTGACATTGCGAATGGAAGAAGCCGTTGTTCGGAAGGCCAAGCTTGAGGCAAGACGACGGGGAAAATCCGTATCCCGCATGGTAGCCGAATTCATTGAATCGGTCGGTTTGCATCCGGTTTCGAAAAAACCCCCGCCGCCGACCACGGCTTCACTTGTTGGGATTCTCAAGGGACAGGAAGTCTCGGAAGATGACTATAAGGCACATCTCCGGGAGAAGTATCTTTGAGAGTAATCATAGACACCAATATCGTGTTAGATGTGTTGCTTGAGCGTGAGCCTTTTGTGCAGGCTGCCGTGAACCTGTTTTCCCTTGCCGAGGAATCCGTTATCGAGGCTTTTCTTTGTGCTACGACTATTACAACAATCGACTACCTGCTTACCCGATCCCTTCCGGCCTCTACGGCGCGGGCTGCCTTACGGAAACTCATCAGTCTATTTGAAGTGGCCTCGGTGAATCGGCTTGTGATCGAACGCGCGCTCGAAAGCAAGATTAATGATTTCGAGGACGCGGTGTTGGCCGAGTCTGGTCGATCGGCCGGGGTTGATTCTATTGTAACCAGAAATACAAAGGACTTTTTCGGGTCCGCCCTGAAGGTCTTCGAACCCTCTGAATTCCTGGCTCAGTTCAATAGATAGCGACTGCTCCCGCCCGTTTTGATCCTACTCCATGCCATTAACTTAAGGAAAATTCCAGGCCCACACCGTCACCTCGGCGAAAGCATTAGCACATCATAACGAGGTATTCCTGATCAGCCCCAGGACGGTTTGTTCCAATCGATCCTGGAAATTTATAAAGGGCCGTTCAATGACCGAACGGGCATAGGCCCTCAGGTCGATCCTTTCCCGGTTGGTGAGCCATGAATAGGCCTTCTCCCATAGGTCTATCAGGGGGCCGGCCTCCGGATCACCCGATAGGGCTAAAGTTTCAATCGGCAGAAGGGTTTTTAGGAAAACGGCCCAGGCTATTTTTTTCAGAGCCGGAAAATCCTTGATCAGTTCCCAGGTCTGCTGTTCCTCCCCGGTATCTTCCATCAAATATTCCAGTAACCGATTTTGGTAAACGCCTAATCCCCTTTCACCCAACAACCGGACCACTTCTTCGTCTTTCAGGGCCACGGAAAGCAGATAGACCAACTGTTGAAGTTGGGGTAGATCGAGTCCGGCTGACCCGGCGGTTTTCTGAAGTGATTCGGAAAATAAAAATCGATAAAACTCCGGCTTGCCGTGAAGCAGGGCATGGCCGATCTCATGTTGAACCACGCCCCGGACGACTCCTTCCGGAATTCCCCGGATTTTTTCAAGGGTTATATGAATCCTGGGGTAACCTCTCCAGGCCTCGTGGGTGGCCAGAAATTCGGATTCGCCGCTGGTAACTACCCCCAACTCGGCTTTTTCCCGGACGTCGAATTCCTGAAACTCTTTTTCTTTCTCCCAGAGGTACAGGGAAATACGGTCCGGGGCCGTCCCGGGTGCGGTTTTCCCCAAAACCTCTCCGGTCCATTTTTGAACCTTCAGGAGAAAGGATTCATCTACCTTGCCCTTCAAGACGGGTTTTATCACAGTCGGCATTTTTTATGCTCTATGTAATATCCTATAACTTGAACAACTTTAAACCTCTTTCTTTCCTTTTCATATCCTTCCCTATTCAAGGATCACAATTCGAAGGCTGGACAGCAAAAGTCGTTTGTTTTTATCCGAAATCACCCCAAGATGATCAAGAAACCGCCGGTTGTCGATCGAACGTATCTGATCGACGATAATATCTGAATCCTGCTCAAGTCCCGCCTCGCCTTTTTTTAGATGAATGCGCAGAACGTCTGCCCCCCAGTTGAATTTTTGTGGTGATGGGACAAACGAGGGTGCTGGGATGGTTCTCATTCAAGAGATTCGTTTGGACGACGATCACCAGCCCGAAGCTTGCGGGGCCGAAGGCTGTGGCGAGGGACATTGGCGTCCAATGGCCTGGTTGGCGAACTCCTGCGACGGAGCCGATTACCTCATCATCGGCGACCGGTCCCCATTCGGAAACTATTCGGCCGGACCATTCAAGGACAAAAAATTCAGAAGCCTAAAGATTATTTTACGAGCCGTTCCTGATCCTTAAACAAGCCCCCCTCCCAGCCTATAAGTTCCAGCCATTAATAAGTTTCTGAATGAAATGGACAACGTCCCATTTTTAAAAAACAATATCGTTATTTTTCTCCTTGATCGCCCTTCGGGCTTGTTTTATACTTTTCATTCCGTGGTTTTTACTTGAAACTTGCATCTTGAAACTTTATTTTCGTACTATAAGTCCTCTAAAAGGATATTAAAGATGAACAGGAAACGTCTGCTCCGGATATTTGTTCTTGGTTTGTTTACTCTCGGATCAGGTTTTAGCGCCTGGGCCGTACCCAAAACCATCGCCCTGCCGGTTACCCTCGACTACCCTTTGATTCGTTCGTTCCTGGTGACTCAGGTTTATACCCAGCCGGGCCAGAAAGCCGTTCTGCTGGATCAGAACAACCACTGTGTTCGCATCGAGCTATCTGACCCCAGGGTCAATGCGAAAGGTTCTTTGATTCACCTTTTAAGTAAAATCAAGCTCCAGGCCGGGCTTGAGCTGGGCAATCGCTGCCTCCAGCCGCTGGTTTGGGAAGGCTATTGGGAAGTCCGGTTACAGCCTTATCTGGATCAGAAGACCCGGTCCTTGCGATTTAAGACCCGGGATTCGAAATTTTATAATCAACAACTTGAAAAGATGACCGTAGTTGAAGTCATCTGGAAAATGATTAAAAAATATGTTCATCCCCCGCTGGATCGGGTGGCGATCGATCTCGGCCCTCCGATCAATGAGGTTACCCAGTTACTCCCCTTTTTTGTTAAACCGGAAAACCAGGAAAAATTCGAAAGAGGCTTAAGGTCCCTCAGGACAGGTAAGGTCCGGGTCGGTCCTAATGCCGTGGAGGCTGAAATCCTGTTCGATTTGGAGGTCCCCGAGGCCGTTGAATCCGGCAAGGCACCCGTACCTCTGACCGAAGAGGAAAAGGTCCGGTTTATTAAAACCTGGGAAATCTGGGACTCCTTTTTAGTCCATGAGTTGCTTTCTTTAATCGGACGGCCCTTGTCCGAAGAGGAAAAAGGGACCCTCTTGAAGACACTCCTGGAAATGCGCTATGGCTTTGTGGATGCCCTGGACCACAGGAAATCGGAGGGCGATCTGGTTCGGGAACAGTTCATAAAAAGCTGGAACGAACTGGGTCCGATCTTGAGAAAAACCCTTATTCAGGAAGACGCGCCTTCCCTCTTTGGATATATGGCTTATTTTACCGCCATGGATTCCCTGAAAATTCTGGACCATCTGGGAGGTTCCTTTGGGCTGGAAATCAGCCAAAACGGTCTGATCCGGCTGGCCCGTTTGCTGTCTCGGGGGGAAAGACCATGGAGCCCCGGATATGCCTGGGAGGTTAATCCAGAATTGCGCCAGCTCTTGGGCCTTGGTGCGCCTATCCAAGAAACCGGTCCCGGATATGAAGAGGATGAACTTGAGCTGCCCGAGGCTACTGCGGAAAACCTTTTTTTCAGGAGGAAGTCCCGCCGGCCCATCCGGTTTGTATCGACTTCCCCCCCGGAAGGCGAAAAGATCCCCAAGGCTGCCGGTGAATTAATGAAGTGGCTGCCGGACGGAAAAAACCTGGACGATTATCTTGAAAGGGTTGAAGAGGTCCTGCAAGGGGCGACCGACCAGGTCCTGTCTAAAAAAAATCTGGAAGAAAAATATCATGGCCTGTTCAGGCTTCTGGTCTCCGCCACGGCCTGGCAGGAAAGCTGCTGGCGGCAACTGACCGCTTCCAACGGAAAAGTCCGCTATCTTTGTTCTTATAACGGCTCTTCCGTTGGGCTGATGCAGATCAACCTCCGGGTCTGGAGAGGCCTCTATCAGCCCAAAAGCCTCCGCTGGAATATTCATTATAACGTCCTGGCCGGTACCGAGATTTTAGAGCTTTATTTCCGCCGATGGGCACTGAACCGTCTGGGGCCGAACCGATCCCTTCCTCTTGATATACTCGGCGGGGCCGTCTATGCCATGTATAACGGGGGACCGAACCAGTTTGAGCGGTTTTTGAAGCGTCAACGGGAAGGAAGGCTAAACGCCTTTGATCGGCTTTTCCTGGAAAAATATGGCTGGGTTAAAAACGGTCAGATGGACCGCATCCAAATGTGCCTTGGTGGAAAATAGTGCTCATTTTAGACAACAAGAAAGAAGATCAATGACGATTAAAAAGAAACGGCCGGCGCCTAAGTTAAGAGAAGAGGTTTGGTCCCTGGTGCAAGAACTGAATCAGGACCTTAAAAGGAAACTCCCGGAATTTCAGAGGACGGAAACAAAGGATTTGCCCAAAGTCTTGCCGCCGGCCGAAGAATTGCAAGAACTCAAAATGTTGATCGAGTGGTGTCTTAAACTCTGGGCGGAACACGACGGCTTTATTTTTAAGCCCGGACCTTATTATAACGAATAAAATGCCATGAGAAGTCCATTAAAGATTTTGTCAAAACAAGGCCCGAACAAATTCCTCCGGATTAAAGGGCTGCAAATCATCCACTTTTTCGCCGATGCCGATATATTCGATGGGGATTTTCAGTTCATTGCAGATGCCGACGATAATCCCCCCCTTGGCCGTCCCGTCCAGTTTGGTGAGGATAATCCCGTTGATCTCCATGGCTTCGTTAAAGATGCGGGCCTGGGAAATAGCATTCTGGCCCATGGTGGCATCGAGGATCAACCAGGTTTGATGGGGACCTTCCGGGACCTCCTTCCGGATGACCCGTCGGATTTTTTTCAGCTCTTCCATCAGGTTCACCCGGGTATGAAGTCTTCCGGCCGTATCGATCAGGACCAGGTCCATGCCCCGGGAACGGGCGGCCTTGACGCCGTCATAGACCACGGCCGAAGGATCGGACCCTTCCTTCTGGCGGATGATCTCGGCCCCGGAGCGACCGGCCCAGATCTCTAATTGTTCCCCGGCTGCGGCCCGGAAGGTGTCGCCGGCCACCAGCAAGACCTTCTTCCCCTGACTTTTGAATTTTTGGGCCAGCTTCCCGATGGTGGTGGTTTTTCCTACCCCATTGACCCCGATGACCAGGATGATAAAAGGTTTCTGAGAATAGTCCGGTATTTTACCGGGCACTTCCAGAAAACGGAGGATCTCCTGTTGAAGGGTTTCCTTCAGCCGTTCCGGGTTATCCAATTCTTTCCTCTTAACCTTTTGCTGCACCGATTCGATCAGGGCCCGGGTGGTCATAACCCCCAGGTCGGAGGTAATAAGTATTTCCTCCAGCTCATCCAACAAATCTTCGTCGATCTCCTTTTTTCCCAGAACCAGATGGTCCACCCGGCTGATCAAGGTTTCCCGGGTCTTGGTCAATCGATCCTTGAGCCGGCCGAAAAATCCTTTTTTATTTTCCTTCGGCTCCTGTTCCTCCGGGGCGGATATTATATTTCCCTCTCCGGCAGGACCAGGGGTGTCCGGTTGATTTTCATCTTCTTGCTTGCGAAACCATTTCAACATCTTTTTATTCCTTTCACCAATCCGTTGAATCAATAGGACGGGATTATAATGGATAAATCTGAATGGGAGAAGAAAAAAGTTCTTTCTCCCCTCGAGGCGATGGCTCATCGCCCCGGGGGTGTTCTATGCGTCCGGATGAGTTTGTGGGAAAAAGGTTTATTGAATGGTATCCAGGCGGACCGAGACCAGTTTGGAGACCCCCGGCTGTTCCATGGTTACCCCATAGAGGGTATCGGCCATTTCCATGATGCGCCGGTTATGGGTAATGAGAATGATTTGAGAGTCGCGAACGATGTTTTGGACCAGGCCCTTGAAACGTTCCACATTGGCTTCATCCAGAAAGGCATCAATCTCGTCTAATAAACAGAAGGGACTGGGTTTAACCATATAGGTCGCAAACAATAAGGCCAGGGCCGTCATGGCCTTTTCCCCCCCGGAAAGGAGGGTCATGCTGGTTACCCGTTTTCCCGGAGGATGGACCATGATTTCCACACCGGCTTCCAGGGGGTCATCGTCATCGGTCAGGGACAGTTTGGCGGAACCGCCTTCGAACAGGATCGGGAAAACCTCATTCATCTTCTCCTGAATCGTTTTAAAGGTGGTTAAAAAGAGTTCCCGGGAGGTGGAATTAATTTTCTGAATGGCCCGTTTCAGGGAATCCATGGATTTACGCAGATCATCTTCCTGGGTTTGATAAAAATCATACCGTTCCTTAAAGGCATTGTATTCTTCCAGGGCCGTCAGATTCACCTCTCCGATTTGTTCCAGTTTTTCCTTGAATTCTCTGCGTTTCTCCCGAAGGCCTTCCAGGTCTTCATCCCCTTTCAGATAGGTTTTCATCATTTCTTCCAACGGCTGGCCGGTATGTTCGAGGGTTTGCTCTCTCAAATGATCCATCTTCATAACGACCTGGGCCAGGTCCATATGAAGGGCATTTTCCTTATGTTCCACCTCCGACATCTGATTTCTCTTTTCCTTAAAAATCCCTTCCAGCTCTTCCTTTTGTTTAACCATTTTTTCCCAGGTTTCATTGGTAGCCAGAATCTGCTCGTTCAACCCGGTGACCTCGTCGAGCAATTCCTTTACGGTCTTTTCACCGGATGCAATTTTTCCCAATAAGCCTTCCTGGGTCCGGGTTCCGGTTTCCTTTTTGTCCAGGAGTCTTTTTTGTCTCCCTTGTTTCTCGGCCAGGGATTCTTTCAAACGTTCCCATTCCCTCCCTATATACTCACCCTTTTCCTTCAAAACCGATAACTGGGTATTGGCCTGACTCAAGGCTTCTCTTTCTTCTTCCAGATGGGCTTCCAGGACTTTGATCCCCTCTTCCTGTTCATGGATCTCGTTGCGCAGGTCTTGTATCTCCTGATTTAAAGTTTCCTCTTCCTGAGACAGACCCTGTTCTTCCGAGGCCTGATCTTCCTCCTGGGCCCGGTATTCTTCCTCTTCCAGAGTCAGCAACTGAAGCCGGCGTTGCATCGGTTTGGTTTCTTCCTGATAACCGATCAAGGATTTTTCCAACTCCAGAATTCTTTTTTCTTCCTCCCTTTTCCGTTCCTCCAGGGCCTGGAGCTGAGAAATCACCCCTCTGATTTCATTTTGTTTGATCTGGAGACTTTCCTTTTTTAGGTCGGCTTCCCCCTGTCCTTCCCGGATACGTTCTTCCAATTTATGGACAAGATTTTTTTGGTAAAGAATACCGCTTTCCGGATTCCCGGAACTGCCGCCGGCAATGATCCCCCTGGAGTCAATCAGGTCGCCTTCACGGGTGACCACCGAAATCCGGCCCTGGTGGTTCTTCCAGACCTCCAGACCCTCAGTTAGATTGGAAACCAGGACAAAAGATCCCAATAGCAGATTCAGCCAGGTCCGGCATTCTTCCCGCACGGAAACCTTGGATAATAAGGGGACCAGGCCTTCCTCTTCCCAGGAGGCCCAGCCGGTTTCCGGTAAGGGCAGAGAATCCATGGACAGAAAATGGGCCTTTCCTTTCCCGGTTTTCCTTAAAAATTCTATGCCGCGAAAGGCCGCTGAAGGATCGTTGATAATCAGGGCCTGTAAGGCATCCCCCAAGGCGGCCTCGACGGCCGTCTCACACCCCGGTTCGGTCTCCAACCCTTCGGCCAGAACCTGGTCAAAAATGGCCCCCCCGGAAATATCCGTTGTCCATTCCCCCTGCACCAGGGCCCTGACACCGTTTTGATAAATCTGAAAATTATTCCGGATTTCCTGCAGGTTTCTGATTTGGGCCTGATCCTGTTTGACGGCCTGCTCCAGATCCAACAGGTCGACTTCTAATTCTTTCCGGGCCTTCTCTCCTTCGGTCTTCTGTTGTTGCGCTTGGACTATTTCGGCCTGGATCTTCCTAACCGATTCCCTTTGTTCCGACAAACGGGACTCGGCTTCCTGGGCCGATTGGTTCAAGAAGCTCAATCGATCGACGATCTGGGTCTTCTCTTCACTTTGCCTGGCTATCCTCCTGTCCCGGTCTTCCCGAACTTTAATCAGATTGGCCCGCATATTCCTGACCCGGGTCATTTCCGTTAATTTGGTGACCAGCAGATCCTTAGACTGATCGATCTGTTCCTGTCCCCAAAGTATTTCTTTCTTGGCCTCGGCCAGGGATTTTTCCTGTTCCCGGACCCGGCCTTCTTCCAAAGCGTATTTCCGGGCAAAAGACGATACCTCTTCAGCCAGGGTCTTCTCTTTGGGATCATTCTCCCTTAACCAGTCGGCAATCTCTTTTAATTCCCTTTCTATTTCCAGGGCCTCCTGGCCCAAGGTCTCGAGTTCTCTCCGATACTGGTGGACGAACCCTTCCTGTCTTTGAAATTCGGTTTTTTGTTGATACAGCCGTTCCTGTTTTTCTTTTAAGAGCCTTTCAAGGACCAACAGCTCTTTCTGGAGTTGGGCTAAAAGATTCTCCTGGGACTGGCATTCGGTTCTGAAATCGGTAACCTGGGCCTGACACAAAGAAAGCTCCTGTTCCTTGTTCTCTTTTCCGTGCAGCAATTCCTGATATTCCTTGGCCGCCAGGATCAACTCGATTTCCTTGGCCTCTTTTCGAACCTCTTTAAAACGTTCGGCCTTTTTGGCCTGACGGTAAAGGGAGTTCACCTGCCTTTTGACCTCGGTGATGACATCCTCCACCCGTACCAGGTTCTGTTGGGTCAATTCCAGTTTTCGGAGGGTCTCGTTTTTCTTGCTCTTATACTTGGAAATGCCGGCCGCTTCTTCAATCCAGTGCCGCCGGTCCTCGGGTTTGGAATCAATGATGGCCCCGATCCTTCCCTGTTCTATAACCGAATAGGCCTTACTGCCTATCCCGGTATCCATAAAAAGGTGGGTAATATCCTTCAACCGGCAGGCTTTATTGTTGATGGCATACTCACTTTCCCCGTCTCGAAACAGACGCCGGGTAATGACGACTTCTTCCACTCCGGCGAATTCCTGGGGCATGGAGCCATTATCATTATCCAGGACCAGGGAAACCTCGGCCATGCCCACGGAGGATTTGCCGTTGGAACCGGCAAAAATCACATCTTCCATGCCCTTGCCGCGGAGTTGTTTGGGACTTTGTTCACCCATGACCCATTTGATGGCATCCACAATATTGCTCTTGCCGCAGCCGTTGGGTCCCACTACGCCGCTGATCCCTTTTGGAAAGGAGACTACCGTCTTTTCTGAGAATGATTTAAACCCGTTAAGCTCTAATCGTTTAAGTTTCACCTTAACTAATTCCCTTTCTTTAATGCCCGGGCAAGGTCTTTTGCAAGACCTGTCGGGACAGACAGGATACCCCTTGTTCCTGAAGCAATTTTAATCTAAAAATTGGTTTTGTAAAGAAAAAAATACAATAGAAAGGAGTTATTAAGAAAAGTTATACAATATATGGTAGTTAAAAGAGATTTAATACGAAAATAGTATCCGTCTTCCAAGGAGCCTATTTTCAAGCTTCGTGGTGCCATGCCCCAAAAGGCGGGGCATGGCGGTTTAGTACGAAAATAAGCCTGGATTTAACCTCCAGGCTTATTAGTTCTCCGTCATGCCGGACCTGATCCGGCATCCAGGGCTTTAGGTGGTTTCTTTAGCCTGGATTCCGGCTTTCGCTGGAATGACGTAATGCGAGTTTTGGCGACTTTTTACATGTTTGTCAATCTTATTAATCATCATTAAGAATCAAGGGCAAGCCTTTTTACCGATCGCCTTAAGGTTCAGAAACCGCCATCCCTCTCTTCCAAGTATCGTCTTTCTTCTTCCGAATATTCTTCTGGAAGGCCTTGTTGGCCTGCATCGTCCTGGCCATTGCCCTTTTTACCTCCCACCAATGAAACCAACTGTCCGACAAACTCTTTCATCGTCACTGCCTGGCCGCTCATCTCCTCCGAGGGGCTGATCATATTGATTACACCTTATTTATGGCAATAATCATAACCCGATCGATCACCAAACCGATCAACAATGTGTGGTGGAAGGACTTTTAGACAGTGCCGATCATGTGGCCTCCGGTGGCCCGTCCTTGGGCTCAAAGAGGTTCAGGGCATTTTGTTTGCTGATTTAAGTATTGCTCTTGGAGTCCTTATAAACCAGTTTGACCTTTTTCCCCACTATCCCGCCGGCTCCGTTGATCTCTTCCAGGGCCAGGTCCGCTGCCCGACGTCTGTATGATGGGAAAAAGAAGATTACAGTACGTTAAAAAGGAATATTCCGGGAAGGGGGCTGTATGGGGAAAAGAGTATTTCCCTATTTTCTTCATCAAATTTCGGGAAAACAGAGTTTCTTTATTCAAATGGAAAACTTTGAAAAAAGGGCAAAACGGTTAAAAAGGGCCGTCAGTTGGAACAGCAGGGCCAGACGATTCTTTTTAATCTTTTCCTCCTGGGCCATAACCAGAACCTTGTCGAAGAAGGCATCGATGGAAGAACGTAACTGGGCTAATTGGATAAGATAATTGGAATAACTTCTTTCATTGAAGAGACCTTCCAAAAGGGCTTCTTTTTCCACCACTT
Source organism: Deltaproteobacteria bacterium (assembly GCA_016219225.1). Taxonomy (NCBI): domain Bacteria; kingdom Pseudomonadati; phylum Myxococcota; class Myxococcia; species Deltaproteobacteria bacterium. The sequence continues at coordinate 5,307 of JACRBX010000279.1, read as the reverse complement.
TTTCGAAGAGCTGTTTTTCCTGGTCTTCCAATAACAACTCCCGGTCCACCTGCCCGGCCTCCTGCCGGGAAATCCCCTTCAGGATATTCAAGGCCCGTTTGCAACCGATGGCCAGGGAAGGGAAATCCGGGTGCTCCTGAAATTCCTGGAGGGCCTGGGTCCGTTGTCGCACTTCCAAGAAGTCATCCCAACCGGCCGAAAGGACGGCCTCGACCGTTTCCCGGCCGATCCCCTCCCCTTCCAAAAGATGTTCGAGGCGCAAGGCAAAAAAATCGCCGAGATTTTTTTTGATGGTTCCGGGGTCTTCCTTAAACCGGTCTCCATAGGACGATAAAGCCTGATCCAAAACCTGATCCAATGATAAGGAATACCCCTTGCCCCAGACGATCAAAATAACGGCCTGGGCCTGCCGGCGCAGGGCATAGGGATCGGCCGAGCCGGTGGGGATCTGGGCCAGGCCGAAAAAACCGACCAGGGTATCCAATCGATCGGCCAGGCCGGCTAAGGCCCCGGTGATCGTCCAGGGCAAAACATCGCCGACCGAGGCCGGCAGATAGTGTTCGGAAATCCCCTGGGCCACCTCTTCCGGTTCTCCGGATCTTGAAGCATATTCCCTGCCCATCAGCCCTTGCAGGACAGGAAATTCCCCGACCATCAGGGAAGTCAAATCAGCCTTGCACAGCCAGGCGGTACGGCGGACAAGCGCCTCTTTTTCCGGGGCCAGCTTGCGGGAAAGATAAACGGCCAGAGTGCAAATCCGCTCTACCTTTTCGAAGGAGGTCCCTAATCGCGAATGAAACACTACATTTTTTAAGGCTTCCACTTTTTGGTTCAACGGTTCTTTCAAGTCTTCGTTATAGAAAAACCGGGCATCGGAAAGACGGGCCCGGAGGACCTTTTCATGGCCCTTGACCACCCGATCGGTATCGAGGACCCGGGTGTTATTTACGGCGATGAAACGGGGGAGTAATTTCCCCTGTTCATCGACTACCGGAAAATACCGCTGATGTTCCTTCATAGAAGTAATCAGCACCTCGGATGGCAACTGGAGGAAATCGGGATCAAAACTTCCGAAAACCGGTTCGGGAAATTCAACCAAAAAATTGACTTCTTGGAGCAATTCCGGGTCGGTTAAAACCCGGCCCCCGGCCCGGGTTCCCAGGTCTTCAATTCCCTGGTGTAACAGCGCCTTTCGCTCCGCCGGATCTACAATGACCCGTGCTTTTCGAAGTTGCTTCACATAATCTTCCATTTGCGTAAGGGTAATGGCTTCCGGTGCCATAAACCGATGGCCATAAGTCAAATTGCCGGCCTCAATCCCTTCCAATGAAAAAGGGATCACCTGTTCCCCTAAGAGGGCCACAATCCAATGGACGGGACGGACGAACCGGATCGAAGAATCTCCCCAGCGCATAAATTTCGGGAAAGGCAGGTCCAAAATCATCTGGGGCAGGATTTCCTTTAAAACGTCAATGGCCGGCAGGCCCTGGAGCCGTTTCCGGAGACATAGATAAACCCCTTTGGGGGTCTCCATAAACTCCAAATCCTTAACTGCCACCCCTTTGGCCTTGGCAAAACCAAGGGCGACTTTAGTGGGCACCCCGTCCTCTGAAAAAGCGGCTGTTTTCGGGGGACCTATGAGATTTTCTTCCTTGTCGGATTGAAAAGACGCCAGTCCGGAAATCAGAAGGGCCAACCTTCTGGGGGTACCCAGGGTTTTTATTTCCCGGAAAGACAGACGGGATTGTTCAAATCGAACCCGGGCCAATTCTTTCAAGGTTTGTAAGGCTCCGGGAATAAAACGGGCCGGGATCTCTTCGGTTCCGATTTCCAATAAAAAATCCTTTTCCATAATCTTCTTTCTTAGATCTTTTTTGACAGGCATTATCAAACATCATCGTTCCTGATTCAGTAGCGGGAACCCCAGGGCTTCCCGCTGGGCATAATATTCATGGGCCACCTGGCGGGCCAGATCTCGAATCCTGCCGATATAGCCGGTCCGCTCTGTGACGCTGATGGCCCCCCGGGCATCCAGGATATTAAAAACATGGGAACATTTCAGGCAGAAGTCATAAGCCGGCCGGGGCAGTTTCAGGGCCACCAGCCTTTTGCTCTCTTTTTCGTAAGAATTGAAATTGGCCCGTAACTGTTCCACATCGGCCTGGTCGAAATTATAGGTGGAAAATTCAAATTCGGTCTGGTGATGGATTTCGCCGTAAGAAATCCGGTCGTTCCATTTCAGTTGATAGACATTGTCCTTTTCCTGGAGATACATGGCGATCCGTTCCAGGCCATAGGTCAACTCCACCGCAATGGGTGAGAGATCGATACCCCCGCATTGTTGGAAATAGGTGAATTGGGTGATCTCCATGCCGTCCAGCCAAACCTCCCAACCCAATCCCCAGGCCCCCAGGGTAGGAGATTCCCAGTCGTCTTCCACAAACCTCAGATCGTGTTCCAGGGGATGGATTCCAAAACTTTCCAGACTTTTCAAATACAAATCCTGAACTTCCAAAGGAGAGGGTTTAAGGATAACCTGGTATTGATAATAATGCTGGAGCCGGTTGGGGTTTTCCCCGTAGCGGCCGTCGGTCGGACGTCGCGAAGGTTCCACATAAGCCGCTTTCCAGGGTTCCGGTCCCAGGACCCTTAAGAAGGTTGCCGGGTGGAAGGTCCCGGCTCCGACCTCCAGGTCATAGGGTTGTAAAAGCAGGCATCCCTGTCCGGCCCAATACTGATTCAGGGCCCCGATCAATTCTTGAAAAGTAAGCACAAAACCTCCTATTAAAGAAAGGTACAAGGCTCAAGGCGTAAGGTTCAAGGTAAAAGCAATGAAGTCAATTTCCTTAGACCTTACACCTTATACCCTGCGCCTTGTGCCTTGTTTTTATCATCCATACCCTTCCTGTATCTGCTTCAGATACCGGGCCGATCCGAGTTCCTTCCCCATAATATGCCTGGAAAAAGGTCCCAACAGTCCTTCGATTTCCCTGCGGATCTCCGGAGAAAAACGCATCCGAAAAACCTGGGGCAAATTCATGACCATCGATTGCCGAATGCTCTGGATCGATCCGATGGAAAGGCAGATTCCTTTGTCTCCCCGCAGGCAAAGGGGGCACAGAATTCCCCCCCTGATCAAGGAAAAGACGGCCTCGCCGATCTCCTCGGCTTTTTTCCCGCAATTCAAGCAGGTGTTCAGAAAAAGGGCGTATCCGGCCAGTTTAAGTAACCGAATCTGAAAAATAATGAAGACTTCCCGGTCCCCCTTTTCCTGATTAAGAATCCGCAGGGATTCCCGGATCAACTCAAAGACCAGGGGATTTTGATCTCCTACAGGGAATAATTCCTTGGTCATTTCACAAAAGTAGGCGGCCTGCCCCCACTTCCTGAAATCTTTTCGAATCTCCGGAAAGGGGTCGATCAATTCCCCTTGATCAATGCGCGCCAAAGAAATAGTTTGTTTTTCAAAAAGGGTCAAACGGACCCAATTTAAGGGTTCGAGACAATGAACAAATCGTTTTTTGCTCTTTTTGGCCCCTTTGGCAATCCCCCTCATCCTTCCCCATTGGGAAGTAAAAAATTCAATAATCAAATCCGCCTCTCCGTAAGGTTTTACCTGAAGGATAATGGCTTCAACGGTCTTGGCGGGCATAAAAAAAATCAGGGATAAAGGCGGTAAAGGGTCCGGGGAAATGGAATGGCCTCCCGGACATGTTTTAATCCGCAAACCCAGGCCACCATCCTCTCGAGGCCCAGTCCGAATCCCCCATGGGGGACTGTGCCGAAACGACGGAGATCTAAATACCATTCAATATCCTCTTGGGAAAGGGCCTGTTCTTTGACTCTTTCCTGGAGGCGTTCCAGGTCTTCCTCTCTCTGGGAACCACCGATGATCTCTCCATACCCTTCCGGAGCCAGGATGTCCATATTCAAAACCACTCTGGGGTCCTGGGGGTCTTTTTTCATATAAAAGGCCTTGCATCCGGCAGGATAACGATGAATAACCACCGGTTGGTCAAATTGGGAAGCGATGCAGGTCTCTTCATCGCCCCCCAGATCCTCTCCAAAAGCAACGACCAAACCCTGCTCTTTTAGTAATTCCAGGGCCTGGGTATAAGTCAGGCGTGGCAAGGGAGGCTTGACCTTTTCCAGCCGGGTAATATCTCTTTCCAGGAGTTTAAGCTCTTCAAGCCTGTTCTCTAAAACCCGGGTGATCATAAAAGCAATCAATTGTTCGGCCCAGGAGATCAATTCTTCCAGGTCGGCAAAGGCGATTTCGGGTTCCACCATCCAGAATTCCGTCAGGTGTCTGCGGGTCTTGGATTTCTCGGCCCTGAATGATGGGCCGAAACAATATACCCGGCCGAAGGCCATAGCCCCGGCCTCCATATAAAGCTGGCCGCTTTGAGAAAGAAAGGCATTCCCCTGATCAAAATAGGACGTACTGAAAAGCGTACTGGTCCCCTCACAGGCGGCTGGAGTCAATATCGGGGCATCCAATTGGATAAATTGGTGGGCATCCAGAAAATCACGGATGGCCCGAATCAGCTCGTGACGGATCCACAATATGGCCTGTTGGCGGGCCGAACGGAGCCAGAGATGGCGGTGTTCCATCAAAAAGGCAATACCATGTTCCTTGGGTGAAATCGGATAGGGCTGGGCGACCTGAAAGATTTTAAGTTCCGATAGTTCCAGCTCCAGGCCGCCGGGGGCCCTGGAATCGTCATGTAAAATCCCGGTCAGGGCCAGGGAAGATTCCTGAGTTAACTGATCAAATGCTTGAAATGCCTCCGGGCTGACTTTGTTCTTTAACAGGACGGCCTGTAAAATGCCCGTACCGTCTCTGAGGACCAAAAAACGCACCTGTCCGCTGGAACGTTTGTGAACCAGCCATCCCTGGATGGTCACTTCCTGTTCAACAAATTGCCTGCATTGATCAATATAAATCATCATGGCCGTTCGGGTTGAATTAGGAGGCAGATTTTCGCCGATAACTATTTTTGATGATCTGGCAAAAACTCGTCATTCCCGCGCAGAGCCTGTCCTCGACTCGATCGGGGACGGGAATCCAGGCCACGCATAACTAGTTAAAAACACTGGATTCCCGTTTTCACGGGAATGACGAAAATGGACGTTCGGCGACTTTTTACGAATCCATCTTTCTTTATATTCAAAATCCCAGCAATCTGCACGATCGGCTCTCTGCCGATCCGAGTTCATCACCGTCCAAAAAGCAATTTTCTACACTGTTAGATTAGGACGCGGATTTTCGCCGATACCCGCAGATAACTATTCTTTATATTCAAA
>JACRBX010000278.1 GCA_016219225.1 Deltaproteobacteria bacterium | reverse complement strand
CGCCACCTGCACCACCAACACCGCTATTTGTCCGAACAAACGGGAATGGTTAAAAAGTATTTAATCGAGGAAAACCATGATTGAACTCAGGGCCTTTACCTTTATCGATCAACTGCAAAAACAATTTGTGAGTTTCATTGGCAGTACGGCCCGGGGATATTACCCGATTGCCGGTCAGTCCGCACTATTCCTGGAAGTCGCTCCGGGTATAGAAATAAATTCGATCACGGATGTGGTCTTGAAAAAGGCCAATGTGCGTCCAGGGGCCATGGTGGTGGAAAGAACCTACGGGATGCTGGAAGTCCATGGCGATTCCCCGGCCGATGTGCGGGAAGCGGGGGAAGTGGTTCTGGACTATTTGGGATTGAAAGAAACCGACCGGCTGAGACCTAAGATTCTATCCGTCGAAACCATTGAACGGATGGACCCTTTTATGAGCCAGATCGTCAACCGTTTTCGGGCTGCCAGCCTGATGCTTGGCGATGAAACCCTCTATATCCTGGAAGTGGTTCCCGCCGGATACGCCGGTTTCGCGGCCAACGAAGCGGAAAAAGCGGCTGCGGTTAAACTGATTCATGCCAGTGTCTTCGGGGCCAGCGGTCGCGTCTATTTGGCCGGGTCTACCTCCGATATCCAGGCCGCTAAAAATGCGGTCGAAGAGGCTCTGGCCACCCTGACCGGGCGGAAACATTAGGATCTTTTGAGGAGTAGCCCAGCGAAATGACCAGTTCGGCTAAAAAGGAATTTTTTGAACGGATTATCAAGATTTATCCGGACCTCTCCTCTAAAAAGAAACGGATTGCCGATCTGATTATCAATGATTACAAAAAACTATTTTTAATGAAGGCCAAGGAAATCGCCAATGAATGCCAGGTGAGCGAACCCACGGTCACCCGATTTATCCTGGATCTGGGTTTTACCGGCTATGAAGAGTTTGAGCAATATCTCAAAGGACTGCTCCACGTTGAACTGACCAGCGTGGAGCGTATGCTTAAGTCTGACAAGGGGACCGACAAGGCCACTCCATTGAATACCTATTATCAAAACACCAGGCGAAACCTGGAGCATATGATCCATTCCATCTCGGAACAAGAAATTAAAAATCTGGCTCGCAAGATTTGTCAGAGTAAACTTGTTCTGGTGGCCGGTTATCGGGCTTCTTCCGTTTTGGCTATGTATTTTGGCTTTCTTTTGAAAAAGATCCGGCCTGGGGTGCAAATCGACACCCAGCTTTCCTGGGATGTGTTCGATCATATTGCCCTCCATGGTCCCTCCCTGCTTATAGTAGTCTTCGGCTTTCCCCGCTATCCTAATCAGGCCGTTGAGCTAATTGAATTCGCAAAACAGTACCATGCCTTTGTCATCGGGATCAGCGATACCCCCAAATCACCGATTATTACCCTTTCCAATCAATACCTGATCGTGGATGTGGAAGGGGTGTCTTTCGTAGATCCCTTTTCCCATATTCTAACCTTATTGGGAGCATTAATTCATGAGATTGCCTTTATGGACAAAGCGGCCACATTGCAACGTCTGAATCAGATCGAGGATGGAATAAGGAAGCGCCAAGTGTTTTTTTCGCTGGATACCGATTCACCCCCGGACGGCAACCCGCTCGAGGCCAAATATTACACACTTCTTTCCGCCGCGGAAGCAGATTTTCCAGGAGGGAAAAAAAGAAAAGGAGATGGGCCCAGATAGGCATAAACTTGAAATCTAAAGTATCGGTATGAAATTTGGGCAACAAGCGATGCGGGCCAAGGTCCTGCTGAAACTCGGGATAAAAGCGTGAATAAAAGAAGGGAATCCACCAAAGATGGCTTTAGATGAAGAGCGGCTCGAACAGATCGTGTCCAGGGTCATTCGTCGCTTGGAAAGCGAGGGGTTCGAGATATCTGAAGAATCTGCTCCGGAATCGTTCCCCTTGGCGGCAAGAGACGGGGTCTTTCCGGACATTGAAAGCTGTATTCAAGCGGCGGTCCAGGCCCAAAAAGAATTGATGGCCATGCCGCTGCGGAAGCGGGAGGAAATCCTGCTGGCTATCCGCCGGGTCGGGCATACCGGGGCCGAAACCTACGGGCGGATGGAATATTTGGAGACCGGCTTAGGCTCTGCGGAAGACAATATCAAGAAAAATCTTTCCGCCTGTGAAGTCCTGGGGATGGAAGATCTGACTCCGGAGGTTTTCGCCGGGGACAAGGGTGTAACCATCATCGAACGGATCCCGGTCGGGGTGATCGCTTCCATTAATCCGGTTACCAATGGGGCCCCTACCATCCTTTTTAATGCCATTATGATGCTGGCCGGTGGGAACACCGTGGTCAATAATCCCCATCCTAAGACAAAAAGCGTGGCGGCCCGGGTTGTTCGTGACCTGAACCGGGGTATTCAAGAGGCTGGGGGTCCGGCGAATTGTATCTGCTGCCTGCAGGAACCCACGATCCCTTCAGCCCAGCAACTCATGACCCACTCTCTGATCCGCCTGATTGCTGTAACAGGTGGGCACGGAGTGGTGGCTTTTGCCACCCAGACCGGCAAGCGGGTGATTGCCGGAGGTCCGGGCAATCCCCCAGTGGTGGTCGATGAGACAGCCGACCTGGATCGGGCGGCCCGTTGCATCATTGAGGGGGCTTCCTTCTCCAATTGTATGGCCTGCGCCAGCGAAAAAGAGATTTTTGTGGTGGATTCGGTGGCCGACCGGTTGAAGGCCCTGCTGAAACAATACGGGGCCTATGAAATTAAAGCCCCTCAAGGGCAGGATTTGATCCCCCATATTTTCAAGGAGGTCCGCGGCCCTGGCCAACCAGGGGTGATCAATATGGACTATATTGGTAAACCTCCCAGTTTCATTTTGCGAGCCATCGGCCTTGAAGTGGGTCCGGAGGCCAAGATCGTGATCCTGGAAACGGGGCCCGATCATCCCTTGGTCTGGACTGAGCAGATCATGCCGGTCATCCCCCTGGTTCGATGCCGGGACGCGGGGGAGGCCATCAACCGGGCCATCGCCGCGGAACAGGGCAACGGGCACACCATGGCCATCCACTCCAATAATATTACCAACATCCGGGCCATGGCCAGTAGGGCAAAGTGTGCAGCCTTTGTCAAAAACGGATCCTGCGGACTGGCCAGTGTGGGAGTGGCCGGAGAAGGGTTTGTTTCCTTTCACATCGCTACCAATGGGGAGGGGCACACCCGGCCCCGGGTCTTCACCCTGGTGCGGCGCTGTGTCCTGACCGATGACTTTCGCTACCGCTATGGTCTCAGGCTTGAGCCGGATCAAACAGATAATCGGGGACGGGAATAGCCATGGATAAAAATCAGATTGAACGGATCGTTTCCCTGATCTGGTCGGAAATGAACCCTGCCGCCGGTTCGGGGCAGGCGTCTTCAGCCGCGGAGACCGCCTGGGGGGTGTATGGGGCCATGGAAGAGGCCATTCAGGCGGCGGTCAAGGCCCAGGCGGCATTGGTCGAGCTTTCCCTGGAACTGCGGGAAAAAATAATTCAAGTCATAAGGCAGGTGGGGTTGGCCAACCGGCGGACCTACGGCGAACTCGAATTGGCCGAAGCCGAATTGGGGGCTGTGGAAGGTACCATGTTGAAGATCGAGGTGGCTTGTCAGGCCCCCGGCCTGGAGGATCTGGCCCCCGAAGTCTTCAGCGGTGATCGGGGGACCACGCTGCTGGAAAGGATTCCGGTCGGGGTCATCGCTTCGGTCAACGCCGTCACCAACGCCGCCCCCGGCATCCTCCACAACAGCATCCTCATGCTGGCCGGCGGGAATTCTGTTGTTTTCAATCCCCATCCCAAGACCAAGGAGATTTCGGCCCGGGTGGTCCGGGATCTGAATCAGGCCATTGTCGATGCCGGAGGCCCGCCGGACTGCCTGACCACGGTTGCGGAACCCTCGATCCCCACGGCCCAGATGCTGATGACCCATCCCCTGGTGGACATGATCGCGGTTACCGGCGGACACCGGGTCGTGGAATTTG
>JACRBX010000277.1 GCA_016219225.1 Deltaproteobacteria bacterium | reverse complement strand
CGGCCCCCCGAGGAATCCAGAAGCCAGACCATGGGGATCCTCCAGCGGGCGGCCATCTCCATTAATTTAACGAACTTCAGTCCGTGCTGGGTGGCGATGGACCCCCCCAGGACGGTGAAATCGCTGGCATAGACGGCTATCCTCCTGCCCTCCACCCGGCCGGTACCCACCACGGCCCCGTCACAGGGTGCATCCATCCTCCGGCCGTCGATCCTTTCCCCGGTGGTATTGACACAAGACCCTAATTCCTGAAAGGTGCCAGGGTCCAGAAGGTGTTGAATCCTCTCCCTGGCCGTCAATTTGCCCCTCTGGTGCTGCCGTTCGATATGTTCCCGGCCGCCGCCCAAAAGGTTTTGTTCCTGAATTGCTCTCAGCTTTTGAATCGCCAGATCGTATCGTTCACCCATAGAAACCCCTTTAAAACCAAAGGTTCAAGGTCCAAGGTTTACGGTTTACGGTAAAACTTCTTAAGAAGTTCATTACACCTTGCGCCTTGCACTTATTGCTTTACGCCTTTTCTCGTCACTCGCCACTCGTCACTCGTGACTCTTTACGCCGGCCGGATAGACCGCCTTTTTTCCGGCAGAATCTCTTTTTTATGCTGAACCGCCCGGATGGCCCGGATGATCCTGGGACGGGTGTCCCTCGGGTCAATCACTTCATGGGTCGTATAATAAGAGGTCCATATTTTGGCCAGATTCATTACTGAAAACTGTTCCTTGAGGATGCTCAAAAATTGATTAAACACCTGGTCGAAGTTGCCCTGTTCCCTGGCCTTGGCCAGTTCTTTATGAAAAATGGCATGGACCACCGTCTCCGGCCCTGTAGGAGCGAATTCGGCCGTGGGCCAGGTGTAAACAAAATCCGGAAACATCCGGGAACATCCCAGGACGATGTTGGCCCCCCCGTAAGAGCGTCTCAGGACCATGGTTATCTTCGGGCAGGTCAGGTGGGCATAGGAGTGGAGCAGTTTGGCCCCGTGGCGAATCACCCCGAGCCGTTCCCAGCGATCCCCAGGTGGAAAGGCGGTGGTATCCACCAGGGTCACCAGAGGAATATTGAAGGCATCCAGGAACCGCATAAAACGATCGTATTTATCCGAAGAATCCGGCTCCAGGATGCCGCTCATCTCATCAGGGTTGTTGGCCACGATACCGGCCGTAAATCCGCCGAAGCGGGCAAATCCGATGACCAGGTGAGAGGCGAAGTCCTCTTTAAGCTCAAAAAATTCTCCCTCATCGACGATTTTCTCGATGACCTGGTGTATGTCATAAGTGAACTTCGGGTTATCCGGCAGGACCCGGATCAGGTCCTCATCCCTTCGTTCCGGATCATCGCCCTTATCCAGATAAGGGGGCTTTTCCCAGCAATTCTGGGGGAGGAAGGCCAGGAGCTCCTTGACCTGGTCTATCGCCTCCGGATCCGTTTCGGCGATGATGTCGCATTGCCCGCTCTTGTTCATGTGGAACTCGGCCGTTCCCGCTTCAGCCGTTTTCTTTTCACCACCCAGCCAGAGAAAAGCATTGGGTCTGTTCATAATCAGGAAATCGGAAAGAACGGGCAGGGAGGCCATGACCCCGGTACAGGGACCGAGCAGCAAAGTGATCCGGGGGATGATTCCGGAATAAAGGCAGGACCATCTTAAAAGTTCGCTCAGACCATTGAACCCCGAATCGCCGCCCTTTATACTGATCCTCTCGCCCGCCGAGTCGATCATGCCGATGATCGGTATTCTATCCTGTCCGGCCATCTTGGTCAGATCGGTCAGCTTCCAAACGGCCTGGTCGCCCAATGACCCGGAAAGGACGGAAAAATCCATGGCATATAAGGCCACAGTCCGGCCCTGGACCTGGCCTGTTCCCATGATCACCCCGTCCGCAGGGCTGGGTCTTTTTCGACCGTCAAAAGGAGGGCGCCCATCCCGAACCAGGGAGCCGATCTCCTCGAAGCTGCCCGGATCGACCAGGCGATCAATCCTTTCCCGGGCGGTCAGCTTGCCGAAGGCATGTTGAGCTTGAAAGCGTTCTATCCCCCCTCCGGCCAGGTTCTCCTGCCGGACCCGTTCCAGGCGTTCCAGATAGCCGTCCATCCATTTACCCATAAATCATTACCTTAAATTTATTATATTTTCAGCGCCCCTTCAAATCCCTGGCTGATCGCATCAGCGATCTTGGCCGGTTTTCCGGCGTCCCCCAGGGTAATCATCTCGATCCCCTTTCCCTCCAGGGACTTTATTAAATCATCCATCGGCCTGACCCCCATGGCCAGGACAACCGTGTCGGCCGGGATAGACTCCTCCCCCCCATCGGTCATGACCTTAACGGAATCATCACAGACCTCCAGAAGGCGGGTCCTGGTCCTTAGGTTCACCCCCATTTGCTTCAGGCTCTTAATCAGAGACCAGCGGGAGGTACGGCCTACGTTATCGGCCACCTTCCCGGTCATCTCGATGATGGTTATTTCCCTTCCGGGGTTATGCAGCAGTTTTAAAGCCCATTCGGGCTCCTCGGCGTTGTGGGCCATCAGGAAGGTAAAGGTCTCCGGATCGGGGATTCCCATGGCCCCGATAAAATGAGCGGTTTCGCAGCCGGTGGCGCTTCCCCCGACAATGACTACCTTTTGACCTATCCGGGCGGCCCTCTCGCTTAAGACCTCCCAGGCATTGATTACCTGCGGCTTATCGGCTCCAGGAAAGTCCATGTTCAAGGGTCCGGCCCCGGTGGCGACGGCCAGAAAATCCGGTTTTTCTTTTTCGACCGATTCCGGGGTCAGACCGGTATTGAGATGGACCTTCACTCCCCAGTGCGCCATCCGGGTGGTCAGACTGCTGATGATTTTTCCGAACTCCTTTTTCCCGGGTGCAGCCATAGCCAGATTCACCTGACCGCCGAGGCGATCCCCTTTTTCATAAAGGGTCACCTCATGGCCCCTCTGGGCGGCGATGAGAGCGAATTCCATCCCGGCCGGCCCGCCGCCGGCCACCCAGACCTTTTTCCGGACCGGGGCCTTTTGGATTTGGAGGTCCTGTTCCCTCCCGGTCCGGGGGTTCAGGATGCAACCAACAGGCTGGGCTGAAAAGACGGCATCAAAGCATCCCTGGTTGCAGGAGATACAGGAGATCATTTCATCCATCCGGCCTTCTTTGACTTTATTGGGGAGTTCGGGATCGGCCAGAAGGGGTCTTCCCCAGCAAATCAGATCGCAGGCCCCTGACCGTAAGGCCCTCTCGGCGATCACCGGATCAGCCAGACGGTTGGAAGCAAAGACTGGGATACTGACCTTTTCCTTGATCCCCCGGGCCAGGTAAAGAAAGACACCGGCCGGTACGTCGCTGGTGAGCTGCGGGACATTGGTTTCATGCCAACCGCCGGTAACGTTGACGGCATCGATTCCGGCCTTTTGGGCCTCGGCCGCAAACCGGGAGGATTCGGTGTTGGTATGGCCCCCCTTCATGAAATCATTTCCGGACACCCGTACCCCCAGGGGGGTATCTTTCCCCAGGCTTTGCCGCACCTTCCGGATGATTTCCAGACCGAACCGCATTCTGTTTTCCAGGCTTCCGCCATATTCGTCGGTCCGTTGATTGGTCACGGGGGAAAGGAACTGATTGATGAGGTAGCCGGTGCAGGCCAGGATTTCGATAAAATCAACACCGGCTTCCCTGGCCCTTTCCGCAGCCTGGACATAAGCCTTCTGGACCTCTTGGATGTCTTCTCCGGTCATTTCCCGGGGGGTCTCGCCGGTAAGTTTACTGGCCAGGGGGGAAGGAGCCATGGAGGGCAGGCCACTTAAAAAAGAAAAGGCATAACGGCCCATGTGCATCAGTTGGGCCCCAATTCTGGACTCCGACTGGGTATGGATTTCCCTCACCAGAGCCTTTAAAGGACCGATCTGTTGATCTTCAAACAGCCCCGGGGTTACCGGGGCGCATCCCGCCCGGTCTATGGCCATGGGCCCGATAGTCAAAAGCCCCACCCCGCCCCTGGCCCGCTCCAGATAAAAGGCCCGGTGACGGTCATTAAGGGAATAGTCCGAGGTGTAAAGAAGACCCATGGCCGGCATGACGATCCGGTTTGGAATCTTAAGGCCGTTGATCATAATGGGTTCAAAGAGCCTGGCAAAATCCATAGCGACAAGCCTCCAATAAATGTTTCCATCAAATGATGGATAAGGGTCCATTAAATCAGAAAGCGATTTTAAAAGTCAAGGAAAAAGTTGAAGGGGCTATAGGCGATGGGCTATGGGCAATAGGTTAGTAACACTACAGGGACTTTGATTTTCTCATTTTCTTGAAAACCTGGATTCCCGATAAAGAAATTCGGAAATGACGGAAAAAATACCGCCCTAGGGTTAGGAGCCCCCGCCCCCTGATCCCCGCCCCCCGAATCATCCGTAATGTTTTTCTTCCTCATCCGGGTTTATGGCATCGCCTTCGATGTCCCTGGTCTGACCCTGCCTTTTTTTCAGTTCTTTATAATATTCATGCTGGATCAATAGATTCATAACCTGGTTGGTTCCGGTCCAGATCATGGCCAGGCGGCAATCCCGCAGCATCCGCTCAACGGGATAGACCGTGGTGTAGCCGATGCCGCCCATGATCTGCATGGCATTGTTGATGACCTGCCAGGCTGCTTCGGTGCCGACCTTCTTGGCCTCGGAAACCAGACGGCGCCCATCCTGGCCGGCATCCACCTTCCTGGCGGCTGCGTAGACCAGGGCCCTGGCTGCATCCAGGAGGACCACCGAATCGGCGACCATAAAATTAACCGCCTGGAAGTTATCAATGGTCTTTCCAAAAGCCTTGCGTCGCGTCGAATAGCGGGCCGCCACTTCCAGGGCCGCCCGGCCGGCCCCGACGCAACCGGCCCCGCTCAGCAACCGTTCCGGAATCATCATGCGGTTGAAAATGGCATAGGCGTTATGGAGATCACCCACGACATTTTCTTTGGGCACCCGCACATCCTTGAACACCAAACGGCCGGTGCCCCCGCCCCGGGTGCCCAGGAGGTTGTAAATACTCTGGACCTGGATCCCCATGGCCCTTTCGACGATGAAACAACTGATGGATTCATGAGGGGGGGCCTTAGGGTCTGATTTGGCATAAACCAAAAACCAATCCGAGTCCTGGGCGCCTACGACAAATCTTTTTTCCCCGTTCAATAAAAAAGAGTCCCCGTCCCTGACTGCGGTCGTGGTGGCCCCGAAAAAATCAGAACCGCCTCTCGGTTCGGTTAAGGCCTCGGCACTGTATAATTTACCGGCCAGATTCGGGGCCAGGTATTTTTCTTTTTGCTCCCTGGTGCCGAAGAGGTTAACAGCCTCGCCGACGATACTGGGCATGACATAGGCACAGGAGAGGGAATTGCCCAGGACCCCCACTTCTTCGACAGCCGCCACCTCAGCCGTCCAGTTCAGGCCCCGGCCGCCGTATTCTTTCGGGAACCTCGGACCTAATAGTTTTTTGGCTGCGGCCATTTCCACGAAAGGCCTGCCGGTTTCGATTTTGCCGGCATCCATGTCCCGGATTAATTGGCTGGGAACGGTTTTAACAAATTCCCGGACCTCCTGCCAGAAGGCCTTTTCATCTTCCTTAAGCAGAAATTCAAACATGACTTTCTCCTCTCTTTATAATAGGGGCTATGGGCAATGGGCGAGGGGCAATGGGTACGGTTTTCCTGATTTTTCTTTACCGATAGCCCATCGCCTATAGCCTCTTGCCTATAGCCTGTTTTTTTTAAAAAATCTCGGCTGAGAAGACATAAATTTTGCTGTTTTTATCCTTCCAGGCCTCTTTTGGAAGACCGGCCTTTTGACAGGTATGTTCCAAAAAAGTCAGGGAGTCCCAGCCGTACTCGGTAGCTACCTGGGGCAGTAGAAGCCCGGCGTTAAATCCTCTTTCGATAAACAGACCGTGTTTACCGACCTGGATCTCCTTTATGTCTTTGATCTGGCGGAAAGGGGTCAGTGCCGAGATTTCGATAGACAGGTCCTTGAGCTCCTTTTGGGAAAGTGGAGGGAACCGGGGATCCTGAAAAGCAGCCGCCTGGGCCATATCGATGATCGTTTGAGAAAGAGGTTTTATGGCCTGGGTATGGCCGATACAACCCCGCAATTGCCCCCGGGTCTTTAAGGTCACAAAGGCCCCCCGTTTCTCGGCTAACCGGACCGGTTCCCTATCCCGAGTCGGCATAGGATTTCCCAGGAGGTGATGTTCAATGGCTCCAAGGGCCAGTTTATGCAGAAAGTTTTTTTCCTCGTCGGAAAACCCTTCTTCTTTCCCGGGGGCCGGCCTTTCTTTTCCGGGGTTGGATTTAAACAGGGCTGCAGCCATATAACCTACTACGCCTGAGCGATCGCCGGTTACATCTCCGGAGTTGGCATATTTTAAAACCATGGCCCGATCGGCCGAAAGGAGTCTGGCTGTTTTCATTACCGTGACAATAGGCCCGCCGCCACAGGCCTCCACCTGATCTTGCGTTATGTCCTGCATCAGGCTTTTTTCATCAAAAGCAGCCACCCGGTCCAAAATTTTCTGATCCAGGGTCTTGGCCTGTCCATAGGGGTGGAAATGGGACAGATCGGAACTGGCCACCAGCAAGACTTTTTCCCCTTTGAGGGCCTTAGCCAAAGCCTGAGACATTTCCTGGCAGGTGGCAGGATCCTGAGAGCCTTGGATAATGGGGACGATTTTAAAGGCCCCAAGGGCCTCCTGCAAAAAAGGAAGCTGGATCTCCAGGGCATGTTCCTGGGCATGAGCCTCAGGGACATATTTAAAAATAGGGCTCAAATCGGAAATGGTCCGGGCCAGTGCCCCATCCACCGGAATGACACCCAGGGGGGTTTCATAGCCGGTCTTCTGGTCGATAGAGGCCCCTCGAAAGGGATAGCGGTGACTGGGGGCGATGACTACTACCTGGCTGAAGGGTTGGGTGAGCAGGAGCTTATAGGCATAGGCGGCCACCTGGCCGGAATAGGTGTAGCCGGCATGGGGAGCGATCAAGGCGACCAGTTCTGCTGACAGGCCAGGCCCTTCAGGAACAGCCTTAAAAAAACTCTGGATCTGGGAACGCAAGGCCTGCGGGTTCCCAGGATACCAACTGCCGGCAATAATGGATTTCCTTATGTCCTGTGACATAACCGACCTCCTTGCTTTGGCCCGACATTGAAAGAAACGATCTATTCCTTTGCCATTTTATTATAGGCTGCCCATGAGGCTTTTGAGCTCTGCGCAAAGGGCAGAGATCAAAAAAATTGTATCAGTTTAGCTTTTTGAAAAACTATTTTCACCGCAGAGACGCCAAGAACGCAAAGGGGAAATAATTTTTCCTTTCTGTTGAGAGGACAGAAAGGAAAAGCTTCCGCTACCCTTCGGCCGGCTTCCAAACGGAAGCCTTTGTTTTAGGTCGACGAAGTCGACCGCATAATTATGGCCGGAGGCCCTCCGGGACTAAGTCCAGAGTTGTTTTGTACAATCCCGCCTCTCACGGGATTGTACAATAATGATTCTCTCTGCGTACTTCGCGGCTTTGCGGTGAATAACGCGTTCTTTTCAAACACCTAAAGTGTTACAAAAAATTATACTCTTTGCCCTCGCCCTCTGCTCTCTGCCCTTTACCGGGTCTGGGCCTTGTTCAACATGGCAATGGGTTTGATCATAGCCAAAATATTTTGATGAACCTTAACAAGGTTATTGCCTGGGATGCCCATCATCAAATGCTGAGGATCAATCGCCGATTTCACCCGGCATCCCAGACCTAAAAAAGTCACATTGGCCTGGCCGGAGAGCAGAGGCCAGGTTGTAATGTCGGCACATCCTCCCAGGGCACCACCGGACTGTGGCAGGTCCATCCTGCCCCCTTTTTCATAATTAACAGCGTATAAAAGCCACATCACCTGTTGGCTGTCGGCTGTAAATACCACCACCTGGGGGTCCTCTTGAAAAGCCGTCAACGGGGCAATCAAGGCGGAACGGGTTTTCCCTTTTTCCAGATAATGGGATTTAAGCAGGGTTTCGGCCGAGGCTTCTTCGGTGGCGAACAAACCCACACCGTATTTTTCCAAGACCCCGTCGTCTAAAAAGGCCTCCATTTCGGTTTCAAAACCCAGGACTGAAGTCCCCAGTTTACAACCCATCTGCTCTCTTTTAAGCAGTAAAGTCCGTCCTTCCCCGGCCAGAACCAGGGCCTGGCAATAACTTTTCAGATTCTCGGTCGTTTGGGGGATATGGGCTGGGGGAGGTGTGTCCTGGTACAAAGTCACACCAACAGGGAGATATTGTAAATGAAGAAGTTGGGTCAAGTCCTGAGATATTTTTTCAAAATCGTTCAACGATCACCTCCTGGTGAGGCACAAGGTACAAGGCACAAGACTCAAGAAAAACCAAAACCCCGAGTTCAGCCATTGAACCTTATACCCTGCGCCTTGCGCCTTGTTTTTATTATACCCCATAATACTCCCGATACCAATCCACAAATCGTCTGATTCCCAATTCTATGGGGGTGGCCGGTTTAAAGCCCACATCCCTTATCAAATCTTCCACATCGGCATAGGTGGCCGGCACATCCCCGGGCTGAATGGGCATCATATTTTTTATAGCCTTTTTCCCGAGGCAATCCTCCAGGGCCTCAATAAAGGCCATGAGTTCCACCGGATGGTTATTCCCTATATTATACAAATGGTAGGGGGCAAAGCTGGCCGACGGTTCCGGCTGATCCCCCTTCCATTGCGGGTCCGGTTCGGGGATCCTGGCCATTATCCGGACCACCCCTTCGATGATATCGTCAATGTAAGTAAAGTCCCGTTGCATCTGGCCATAATTGTAGACATCAATGGGTTTTCCTTCGAGGATGGCCCTGGTAAAGAGGAATAAGGCCATGTCGGGCCGACCCCAAGGCCCATAGACCGTAAAAAAACGCAGGCCGGTGCAGGGTATTTTATACAGAGCCGAATAGGTATGGGCCATCAGTTCGTTGGCCTTCTTGGTAGCCGCGTACAAAGAGACGGGATGATCGACATTATCATGGACCGAGAAGGGCATCCGGGTATTGGCCCCGTAAACGGAACTGGAAGAGGCGAAGACCAGATGTTTGACCTTTTGGTGTCGGCACCCTTCCAGGATATTTAAAAATCCCATCAAATTGGTATCGGCATAGGAATAAGGATTTATCAGAGAATAGCGTACCCCGGCCTGGGCCGCCAGATTGACTACTATATCGAATCCCTGTTCAGCAAAAAGATCAGCCACGGCCTCTCGATCTACCAGATCTATTTTAGTCAATTGAAAAAGAGTATTATCCTCAATCTGTTTCAGGCGATCCTGCTTCAGCCGGACCTCATAATAATCATTCAGATTGTCCAGACCAACCACCTGATCTCCCGCCGCCAACAGGCGTTGGCAGAGATGGAAACCAATAAAACCGGCTGCACCGGTAACCAAAATTTTACGGGCCATAGTCTCTTTCTTGTTGCATAGGAATTTATTATTTTATAGATTCTTATACTTTAGTAAAAAATATCGGACTGGTCAAGCAAGATCTATTTCTTGAATTTTCCGTGCAACCCAACCCGGACCAGCCGGAACCAAGATTTTGGATATACAAAACATGTTAATAAAACCTCAATTGGTCCGGGTCCAAGGCGTGTTCTTTAAGAAATTCTATCCATTTTGCGTAGAATTATATTCTTTAGTTACCAAGGGCATCCTGTACGCAATAACCCAACTTGCCCTGTCAGGGTATTATGTGGTATAAGAAAAATATAGGAACCACGAATGATGAAAATATCGAATGTCGAAGTAAGGTTGGTTTTAAACCCGTAACGCGTAACTCGCAACCCGCAACGTTATTTTCGAACTAAACCGCCATGCCCCGCCTTTTGGGGCATGGCACCACGAAGCATGGAAATAGGCTCCTTGGAAGACGGATACTATTTTCGTATTAAAGGGGGTTGGATGAAAGAGGGTTCTTTGTGTCTATAAAGTTTTTGCAACTCCTTTACCTGTTCCAGCAATATGGATATTTGATTATTTTCACAGGGACCTTCTTTGAAGGGGAAACCACCCTGGTCCTGGGCGGCTTACTCTCTTTTCAGGGACATCTGAATTTCTGGCTGGTCATCTTTACGGCCACCTTCGCCTCTTATATAGGCCATGTGGTTTTTTATTTCCTGGGTAAAACCTCTTCTTCCTGGATATTGCTTCGGTTTCCTAAATTACGGCACAAAATCCAACAGGCCGAATATCTCATCCGCCGTTATGAAACTTTGAGCCTGTTCATCACCCAGTACATTTTCGGGATACGTTTAGCCAGCGCCCTGGCTTTCGGTATCCTGGATATGAAAATCGCCAAGTTCCTTTCCCTGCAATTGATCAGTTGTCTCATCTGGGCCATTCTTTTTACCTTTCTGGGTTATTGGGTAGGAGAAGCTTGTGATACCCTGGTTAAAAATATCGAATGGGCCATTCTATTAATCCTGATCATTGGGTTCTTTTCGGCCATGGTGGGACGAAAATTTTTTGATCACTGGCTTCGCTCCCGGTGATATAATAGAGTCCGTTTGGAGTTTGGAGCAATTAGTTTTGAGCAAAATCCAATTACTCCAAACTCAAAGACCCTGGATGCCGGATCAAGCCTGCCCCGTACTGGATACGGGGTCCGGCATAACGGAGAACAAATCAGCCCAGGGCTTAATCCAGGGCTATTTTTGTGTTAAACCGCCATGCCCCGCCTTTTGGGGCATGGCACCACGAAGCATGAAAATAGATTCATGGTTTAAGGTTTTTCATACTTGAAACTTGCATCTTGAAACTTGAAACTCTATTTTGTTCTAAAGGAACCCAATTATGCCCATAGAAAAAAAGACCCATTTTTCCATCTGGTATTTTGTTCTGGCCATGATTATTTTGATGGCCTTCCAGACCTACTTTCTGGCCGACCAGGTCGGTCAGATCCCTTACAATGAATTCAAGAAATTGTTGAAGGCCGGCAAGCTTTCGGACATCGTGATATATGATGACCTCGTCGCCGGAAAGGTCAAGACCGGAGAAATTGAAGGACTGATCTCGGCCGACACCCTGAAACAATTGGGAAAGGGAAAAGCAGACCACCCCTTTATTACTGCTCGCGTTCAGGACCCGGACCTGATCAAGGACCTGGAAACCGTAGGGGTAAAATTCACCGGGAAACTGGAAAATAAGCTCGTCAAGTTTTTCACCAATTGGATCCTGCCCATGATCTTTTTTGTCGTCCTTTGGGGGTTCCTCATGCGCCGCATGGGGGGGGCCAGCGGCGGTCTGATGTCCATCGGGAAAAGCAAGGCCAAGGTTTATATGGAAAAAGATATCAATATAAAATTTGATGATGTGGCCGGGATTGATGAGGCCAAGGAAGAACTGAAAGAAGTGATCGAATTCTTAAAAACGCCCCAGAAATTTCAACGTCTGGGCGGCAAGATCCCAAAGGGGGTCTTGTTGGTGGGCGCTCCGGGGACCGGTAAAACCTTATTAGCCAAAGCCGTGGCCGGTGAAGCCGGAGTCCCTTTCTTCAGTATGAGCGGCTCGGATTTTGTAGAGATGTTTGTCGGAGTGGGTGCGGCCCGGGTCCGGGACCTCTTCACCCAGGCCCAACAAAAGGCCCCCTGCATCATCTTTGTCGACGAATTGGATGCCATAGGAAAGGCCCGTGGCATCAATCCCATGGGGGGTCATGATGAACGGGAACAGACCCTCAACCAGCTTTTAGTCGAGATGGACGGCTTCAATACCGAAAAAGGAGTCATTATTATGGCCGCCACCAACCGTCCGGAAATCCTCGATCCGGCCCTGCTCCGTCCTGGGCGTTTTGACCGGCATGTGATGATCGATAAGCCGGATGTTCAAGGCCGGGAAGCGATCCTCAAGGTCCACAGCAAGGGAGTCACCCTGGCGTCTGAAGTGGACTTACGGGTGATCGCGGCGCGCACCCCCGGTTTTGTCGGCGCTGATCTGGCCAACATCGTAAACGAAGCGGCCCTGTTGGCGGCCCGAAAAGATAAAAAAGAAGTGGACATGCGGGACTTCGACGAAGCCATTGATCGGGTGATCGCCGGCCTGGAAAAGAAAAACCGGCGCATGAATGAGAAGGAAAAAGAGATCGTGGCTTTTCATGAATCGGGCCATGCCATTGTGGCCCAAATATTGCCGAACGCCGATCCGGTGCACAAGGTCTCCATCATCCCCCGGGGGATCGGGGCCTTGGGATACACCCAGCAACTGCCTACCGAAGACCGTTATCTGATGACGAAAAACGAATTGATGGATCGGATGAGCGTCCTCTTGGGAGGTCGTATCGCCGAAGAACTCCATTTCAAAGAAATTTCCACCGGGGCCCAGAACGATCTTTTACGGGCTACGGATATTGCCGAACGGATGGTTCGTGAATATGGAATGAGTGACCTTGGGGTAGTTACTTTTGAAAAGGAACGACGGCCCTTGTTTTTGGAAACCGGCATGGGATACGACACCGGACGTTCCATCAGCCAGGAGACGTCGCGCGACATCGATCAGGAAATTAAAAAAATCATTGAACAGGCCCGCATTTTAGCTGATAAAATCCTCAGAGAACATCAGGATCAACTGGCCCTGGTGGCCCAACGTCTGCTTGACAAAGAGGTGGTCGAAGGGGAAGAATTGAGGAAGATTCTTCATCAAGACTCGAAGTTGAAAGATTAAAACTAATCAGAGATATTTGAAATTTTTATGTTACTCGTTCCTGGTTACTCGTTCCTTGTTTTAACCAGCAACCAGTAACGAGCAACGAACTCCACAACCCGTAACAATGAAAATGTTAAAGATAAATTCGCAGATGTACTTTGTAAGAATCTTAATCGATAATGTCCTGGAATAAAAACAACACCCTCTATGATCTCTGGACTCGATACAAGTTTGTCCCTTTATACTGGAAGGTCCTCCCCATCTTTTTTTTATTGACGGTTATTTTTTTTCTGGATCAGATCTGGATCCCTTCTTTTATTCCTTCCGAGATCCTCCACCGACTTTATTATCTGCCCATTATCTTAAGCGGACTCCTCTTTGGACTGAAAGGAGGCTTTTTCTCGGCCTGCCTGGTCACCCTTTTATTCATCCCCCATTGGTTCGACTGGTTCCACTCCTCCATCTCCCATAGAGCCCACATTGATGAGGTGGTCCTCTTCTATGCCTTCGGAACCCTGATCGGACTTCTGGTCGATCGGGAAAGAATGGAAACACAACAAAGGCAGGACCAGGAGCATCTGGCGCTTATGGGAGAAGCGGCCGCCGCCGTAGCCCACGAATTAAAAAACCCGATCATTACCATCGGGGCCTATACCCAAAAAATATTTAAAAAAACCGGCCCCGAAGACCCTGCCCGGGAACGTCTGGTTGTGATCCTACAGGAGTGTCAACGGATTGAGGGTTTACTTAAAGACATGATCCACTTTTCCCGGCCTATAGCCCTTGACCTTTCCCGGGTGGATATCAATCTTATGATTAAAGAGGTCCTGAAAATCGTTCAACCCCAGGCGGAACAGAAGCTGATTGCCCTCAGTTCAAATCTGGCAGGAGATCTGCCTTCCCTGCCGGCCGATAAAAACCGTATTCATCAGGTCCTTAATAATCTGATTCTCAATGCCATCCAGGCCTCGGACCCTGAAGAACAGGTCCTGGTTCAAACCCAGAAACAAAAAGGGCAAATCTTAATCGAGATAATAGATAGAGGCTGCGGCATTTCAAGTGCCTGCCGGGATAGGATCTTCAACCCCTTTTTCTCAACTAAAAAGGAAGGGACGGGTATGGGCCTGGCTATCTCAAAAAGGATTATTGAATTGCATCAGGGGCAACTTTTTTTTCGGGATAACCAACCTTCGGGGACTATTTTTTGCATATCTTTGCCTTTAAGCAGAAAACCTCTCCAGACCCGAACCGGGATAAGTCAATAAAAAAAACCCTTTTATTGCGGTCTTTTTTAACTTTCCAATCGCCAAGGGGTCAAAATAAAAAATTCCTGTAAAGGATGGTCTATGAAACGGATTTTAATTGTTTTAATAATAGTTATGATTATCGGGACCGGGGTTTTTTTTGGATTCCGCACCTACCAAGCCCAAAAAAAAACCCCCCGCTTTAAGACCGAGGCCCTGACCCGAGGGTCCATTACCTCCCAGGTCGTTGCTACCGGGACAGTGAATCCGGTAACCCTGGTTCAGGTAGGCAGCCAGGTATCGGGAACTATCATTAAGCTCTACGCCGACTTTAATTCAGTCGTCCGGAAAGGACAGATTATCGCTCAGATCGATCCGGCCCTGTTTCAAGCCAAAGTGGATCAGACTGAGGCCGAACAGAAAAATGCCCGAGCCCTGTTGGAGAAAGAAAAGACCGCCCTGGCCGACAATCTGCGTACCTTTAACCGTTACAAGGCCCTTTTTAAAGACCACCTGGTTTCCCAGAATGATTTGGATCAAGCCCAGCTAAAACACGACCTTTCCATTTCTCTGGTAAAGACGGCCGAAGCCCAGATCGAAACGGCCAAAGCCAATTGGTCTTCGGCCAAGATCAACTTGAATTATACCACTATCCGGTCCCCGGTTAACGGTACGGTGGTTAACCGCAATGTTGATGTAGGCCAGACCGTGGCAGCCAGCCTCCAGGCCCCCACCCTTTTCACCATTGCCCGGGACCTGACCAATATGCAAGTGGATACCAACGTGGATGAAGCCGATATCGGCCGCCTTAAAGTAGGGCAGGCCGCCAGCTTCACCGTAGATTCCTATCCGGGCGAACCTTTTTCGGCCAGGGTTTCTCAAATTCGGAATGCCCCGACCACCGTCCAGAATGTGGTGACCTATGATGTCGTCCTGGGGGTTAAAAATCCGGAGTTGAAATTAAAACCCGGTATGACCGCCAATGTTTCTGTTATTATCGAAGAAAAAGACGGGATCATTAAAATCCCCAACGCCGCTTTGCGCTTTAAAATGCCGATCCCGCCATCCAAAAGCAAAAATATTGAAGAACTCAAGAAAAAATGGAAGGGATTGTCAATGTTATGGATATTAGGCCCCGAAAAAACCCCGAAACCTACCTTTATCAAGCCCGGTGTCAACGACGGCCAATATACTGAAATGGCCAAAGGGCGGCTCAAGGAAGGGGATCTGATCATCACCGATTTACTCGCCGACAAAAATAAGAAACCGGCCTCCAATCAACAGCAGTCCGCTCCGAGGATGCGATTATAATCGAGATGGAACTCCTGATTCAAGTTCAAGACCTGTATAAGATTTACAACCTGGGGGATATTGAAATTCCGGCCCTGAATGGTATATCCTTATCCATTCAAACCGGCGAATTCGTCTCCATTATGGGATCATCGGGATCCGGAAAATCGACTTTTATGAATATCCTGGGCTGTCTGGATGTCCCCACCAGGGGCTCCTATCTATTAAATGGAACGGATATCGGCACGTTAAGCCGGGATGCCCTGGCCCACTTGCGCAATGAAAAAATCGGCTTTGTCTTTCAGGGATTCAACCTTCTGGCCCGAACTTCGGCCCTGGAAAATGTCGAGCTGCCTTTATTATACGGCCCCACCCATTCCAGGGAACGCCGTCGCAAGGCCATGGAGGCCCTGGCCTCCGTGGGCTTGGCCGGCCGGGAGGGCCATCATCCCAATCAGCTTTCCGGGGGCCAGCAACAACGGGTGGCCATTGCCCGGGCACTGGTCAACAACCCATCCATTATCATGGCCGACGAACCGACCGGAAACTTGGATACCAAGACCAGCCTGGAGATCATGCAGCTTTTGACCCATCTTAATGAGGATCAGAAAATAACCATTATCCTGGTTACCCATGAACAGGATATCTCGACCTTTACCCGACGGATCATCCAATTTAAGGATGGCCAGGTCTTGCAGGACCGGCTCCTGGAGCCGAAGTCGGGGATCGGGGATCAGGGGGCGGTGCTTCGTGGTGACCCAACGGGTCATGAGGGTTTAATATGAAACCGTTATCCAGTCTCAAGGTGGCCTTGCGTGCCTTGCAGATCAACAAGATGCGCTCTTTTTTAACCATGCTGGGCATCATCATCGGCGTCGGGGCGGTCATTGTCATGGTCGCCATCGGGTCCGGTGCCCGGGAAATGATTGCCCAGCAAATCGCCAGCATGGGCTCCAACCTCATGATCGTCCTGCCTGGTGCGACGACGGCCGGCGGAGCCCGAATGGGGTTTGGTTCCGTATCCACCCTGACCTCTGATGATGCCAAGGCTATCAAGGAAGAGTGCTCGGCGGTCAAGGCGGTGGCCCCGATTTGGGGCGGTGTTACCCAGGTCGTTTTTGGGAATCAAAACTGGAATACCGGAGTCAACGGTACGACCTCTGACTTTTTTGATATTCGGGATTGGCCCATCGCCTCAGGCCGCACCTTTACCGAACAGGAGATCACCGGGGCCGTCAAGGTAGCCATAGTCGGCCAAAGCGTGGTGGAGAATCTTTTTGGAACTCAGAATCCCCTGGGCCAGATCATCCGAATCAAAAAGGTCCCCTTTACGGTTATCGGGGTCCTTTCTTCCAAAGGCCAATCCCCCCGGGGAGACGACCAGGATGATGTGGTCTATATTCCCTTGACCACCTCACAAAAAAAGGTCTTCGGGAGCGCCCTGCCTAATACGGTCAGGATCATCACGGTCCAGGCCCGTGATATGGAGTCCATGGCCGAAGCGGAGAAACAGGTCAATGACCTTTTATCCCAGCGTCATCGAACAGGGCGCGGTCAATTGCCGGACTTTACGGTCCGGAACCTGACGGAGATCATGGCCACGGCCGAACAATCGGCCAAGGTCATGTCGTTACTCCTCGGCTCTATTGCTTTGGTATCCCTGCTGGTCGGAGGAATCGGTATTATGAATATCATGCTGGTATCGGTGACCGAACGGACCAGGGAAATCGGTATCCGCATGGCCGTGGGGGCCAGGGGCCTTGATATCCTTTTTCAATTCTTAACCGAATCGGTAGTCTTGAGTCTGGTCGGTGGTTTGATTGGAATCGGGCTGGGTGTCCTGGGGGCCAAAATAACGTCAAGCTTTTCCGGATGGAACGTCCTCATTTCCTATTGGGCCTTATTGATCTCTTTTTCTTTTGCAGCAGCCGTAGGGATTTTTTTCGGATTCTATCCGGCCCACAAGGCCTCCCGACTCAATCCCATTGATGCTCTTCGATATGAATAGGGAAATATCGAATTAGGACACAGATTTTCGCCGATAAACGCAGATAATTATTAAACCCTCATGCCCCTTTGGGGCATCGACAAAGCTGAAAAATGGGTTTTTCCGAACCTTGAACCCTGAACCTTGAACCGTATTTTTTGAATTAAAACGTGGCCAGCAATTGATTAAAAAGATAGCTGGCTTTTTTATCCATCTCCTGTAAAGCCTCTTTATTCAACCCGGCACCTTCTACAATTCTTCCCCGTTGGTCCGGAGCAATGATATCTTCCGGGGCATGGGTATCGGAATCCAGGATCAGTTCGGCCCCGCCTTCTTGAGCCAGACGCGCCACATGGCCGTTGGTCAGACAGTGCCCTTTGCGGGAGGTAATCTCGAGAAAAACCCCTTTCCGGGCAGCCATTCGGACTTCCTCGGGCGTTATCAAACCCGGATGGGCCAAGATGTGCACGCCGGCCTCGATAGCGGCCCGATTGGTTCCGGGCGGTACCGGCTCGGCAATGGTTTCCCCGTGGACGACGATGAGACAGGCCCCGAGATCTCTGGCTTTTTGGACCAAACCGGGTATGGTCTCCGGGGGGACATGGGTCAATTCAATGCCGGGGATGACCTTAATGTTCCAGTGGTTATTTAATTCCCGGACTACGGAGGCGATTCGGGGAACGACATGGTCGATATTGGAAACATCAGCGTGATCGGTAATGGCCCAATACCGGTACCCTTTTACCTCGGCCCTTCTGACCAGTTCAGAAGGCAGGAGAACACCGTCACTGAGCAGGGAATGGGAATGCAGATCGATCATATGGTTATGATGGTCTAAGGTGTACGGTTTATGGTATACGGTTCAGGGTTTAGATCGCTGGTGTGGAGCCATTAAGTATCCTTATGCCTTACACCTTGAACCTTGTACCTTGAACCTTTTTTTATCACATCTTATATTTCCCGAAATCATCGGGCGAAAGGGATTCCAGAATTTCCGTCCATTTCTTTCCCTCTTCGGATTGAATTTCTTCTTTGTTTCCCAGGTCTACCGCCTTGGATTTTTGAATGACCTGTTCTTCGACATAAATGGGGGCCTGGGCCCGCAAGGCCAGGGCGATGGCATCACTGGGGCGGGCATCCATTGAGAATTCTTTACCTTGGAGGATTAGATGCATAAGGGCGAAAAAAGTGTTATCCCTGAGGTCACAAATTTCGACCTTGGCCAGTTTGACGCCTACTTGATCCATCAGGTTTTTCACTAAATCATGGGTCATAGGCCTCGAAAATTTAATATTTTCGAGTTCGCTGGCAATGGCCGTAGCTTCCAAAAGCCCAATCCAGATCGGAACGGTCTTGTCTCCTTCCAAATCTTTAAGGATCATGATCGGGCTGTTGGTCAAGGGGTCAATGGTCAACCCGAACACCTTCATTTGAATGGACATATTACCTCCTGATGAGAGGATGCAAGTTACAAGTTGCAGGTTGCAAGATTCAAAATTCAAAAAGCAAGATGCCGCTTTCAGAATACCGGGTGCATCAGGCATCGACTCTATAGGTACCTTCCCTTCAAGGAATGGACATGGGCTTTTTCAATATGGACCGGGACCGTTTTCCCCAACAAGCCCGAAGGCCCGGGGAAATTAATAATTTTATTGGACCGGGTCCTTCCCATCCATTCCTGAGAGGATTTTTTACTGGTTCCTTCAACTAATACCTCTTGAATCGTCCCCTCCATTTTTTGATTTTTGAAAAGGGTGATTTTTTTTTGACAGGTCTGGAGCTCTTTTAGCCGCCGACCTTTCTCCTCTTCATCGACCTTTCCGGAAAAATTTCGGGCCGACGTCAAGGGACGATCCGAATATTTAAAGGAAAACAAGTTGTCAAATTGGACGGTTCGAATAAGATCCATAGTTTGTTCAAAATCGGCTTCGGTCTCTCCTGGAAATCCGACGATAATATCGCTGGTGATCGCTATACCGGAACATCGTTCCCGGAGCTGACTGATCTTTTCCTGATACCCTTCCCGGGTATAACGTCTGTTCATCCTTTCCAGTATCCGGTTTGATCCGGTCTGAACCGGCAGGTGGATATGGTTGCATAAAATCGAGATGCGGCCAAAACAGTCGATCAATTCCGGGGAAAGATCTTTTGGATGGGAAGTAGTAAAGCGAATCCTTTCCAGTCCGGGGATCTGTTCCAGACTATGCAGGAGTTGGGCAAAAGAAAGTTCCCCCGCCCGATTCTGACCATAAGAATTTACATTTTGCCCCAGGAGAAGGATTTCTTTAACCCCTTTAGTGCTTAGCATTTCCACCTCAGCCAGTATTTCCGGGCTGGGACGGCTTTCCTCAGGTCCGCGGACAAAGGGTACGACACAATAAGCGCAATAATTATTACAACCTTGCATAATGGTTACCGAGGCATTAAGCTCCTGTAAAGGGCCATCGGTCATAAGCAAGAGGTTGGGATAAAGGCCTCCCGGAGTCAGCTCGATACGGGACAACCGGATTTTATCCCTCCCGATCTCTTCGATCAGGTCGGGAAGTTGGGGGATTAATCGGGTCCCAAAGACCAAATCCAGGTGGGGTACCCTGGCCAATAAACGCTCCCCTTCCTGTTGGGCCACACATCCGCCGACCCCGATGACCAGATCGGGGTTCCTGTCCTTTAACCGCTTAAGCCGCCCCAAAAGACTATAGGTCTTCTCTTCCGCCTTTTGGCGGATACTGCAGGTATTGACCAGAATCAGGTCGGCCTCTTCCATCTCCTCGGTGACCTGGTAATCGTAAGAGGCCAAGATCTGGGTAATGGCCAGAGAATCCCTTTCGTTCATCTGACAGCCAAAGGTGGCGATGTGGACTTGTTTCATATTAAATAATATCCTATCAAAATTCTTATAAAATTTCAAGAAAGAAAGGGGATCGATAAAATTTCCTTGACTTCTGCGGCGTAAAGGATACATGTGTAAAAATTAAATAACAGACCAAGACATGATTCCCCTCAAGGATGACATCCCCACTCAAACCGTACCTCTGATTACCATTGGTATTATTGTCCTCAATATCCTGGTTTATCTCTATCAATTAACCCTGCCGGCCGAAAGCCTGGAAAACTTCATCTTTCAATATGGGGCCATCCCCGCCCAGTTGACCCACCCCTTTTTTCAAGACCCTTCTTATCCCAGGGCTATCCCTTCGGTCCTGACCGTTTTTACCTCCATGTTTCTCCATGGCGGCCTGATCCATTTACTCGGAAACATGCTTTATCTTTGGATCTTTGGTAACAACGTGGAGGACTCCCTGGGCCACCTCAAATTTATTATTTTCTACCTGATTTCCGGTTTTTTCGCCGCCTTTATCCATACCTTTTCGGACCTCAACTCCGCCGTTCCCATGATCGGTGCCAGCGGGGCCATTGCCGGGATCTTAGGGGCCTACCTGATCCTTTTCCCCAGGGCCAATGTCTCCACCCTTTTTATTTTTATTATCTTTTTCAAGGTCATTAGAATTCCGGCTGTTCTGGTCCTGGGTTTATGGTTTTTGGTTCAACTGTTAAACGCCGGCAGCGAAGGAGGTTCAGTCGCCTGGTATGCCCATGT
>JACRBX010000276.1 GCA_016219225.1 Deltaproteobacteria bacterium | reverse complement strand
GAATCGGGAAGGACCTCTGCCTCTACACCGCAAGCCTTATAGGCCGCGGCCACGGCATAGGTATGATCGGTCATGGGGGGAATATAGATCCTTCGATGGTTCCCTGAGGGGATGCGGGAGGAGGAGCGTTTTTTTAAAGGGGGGAAAGGGGCCTCTTTGCTGTTTTTTAAACTGTCCAGAAAGGCCTCCAACCGGGTCACCACACCGGCGTCGGCACTGTGTTCGTCGATTTCGATTTCCAGGTAGGGTTTTCCTTTCAGAACATCCCTGAAAAAATGGAGGATAAAAGAGTCGGGACCGCAACTGAAATTGGTGACGTAGATCCCGTATAGTTTCGGGTTTTTTTTGAGGATTTCCGCAGCCCCTAAAATTTTTTGGCCGAACCTCCAGTAATGGTGTCTGGGTTCTTCCGTTTCGCTTTTTTGATCCAGAGGGAAAAAATCCATGGGGATGGCCAGGACCCCCAGGTCCTTAAGCTTCTTGGGTATATTCAGATTAATGCCGGGATCAAAGCCGTTATAAGGGCGGCTGACCACTACCATGGCGATGTCTTCCGGTCCCAGGGCGGCCAGGACCTCTTCGCCCCGTTTGAGCAGTTTTTGATAAAAGGCCTCCTGGGCGGCCACGGCCTTCTTCATGGCTCCGGAGATCAGAAAAGAGTTTATTCCTAAGGAATGGCACATGGACCTCAAACCCTTTTTTAAGGCCTTTTCTCCTCGACCGAAATAAAGGACCGGTTGGATAACCTGAACCCCTTTGGCTTTGAAGTTGATGGAAGAATGGACCGTATAGGCCAGGGTTTGGGCATAAGGACAGATCACCCCCTGCTGGTAATCGGGGTTGTTGGATTTCAAGTCTACGATACTGGGCAGAAAGATCCGGTCGACCCCCTGCTGGATCAGGTCCAGGATATGGCCGTTGACCACCTTGACGGGCAGACAGGTTTCCGCGGCCATGGATTCCACGCCCTGATGGATGATGGATTTGTTGGTGGGACCGGAAATGACCACTTCAAAACCGAGGTGGGTAAAAAAAGTGCGGAAAAAGGGCAGGAGCTCCCTGAAAAACATGGCCCTGGGGATGCCAATTTTACCTTTTTTGCCGCCGGGATTTTGGTCTTCAATCCGACCGGCCATCAAGGTTTCTCTTTCGGCAAAGAGATCCGGCATGGCCTGGGAAACGATTTTTTTAGTATCCAGGTCGTACTTGTCACAGCGGCTGCCGTAGAAAAGGGGTTTTTCTCCTTCAATAGAAACCTTCTTGACCTCGCATTGATTGGGGCAGCCCTTACACTCGAAAGAAGAGATCTGATACTCGGTCTGGGCCAGATCGAAGCCCTTAAAGCGGCTTTGATCCCAGGTTTTTTCCCTCTGGGCCAATATGGCCACGCCTATGGCCCCGGTGACGTCGTTATGTTCCGGTACGGTAATGGGCCGGCCGACTACTTTTTCAAAGGCGGCTACGATCCCTTTATTCGAAGCGGTGGCCCCCTGGTAAAAGATCCGCTTGCCGATCCGGCGGTCTTCCACGACCTTGTTTAAATAGTTTTCAACGATCGAGTAACTCAGTCCGGCCACCAGGTCCTTTTTATCCAGACCCTGTTGCTGATGGTGAACCAGGTCGGATTCCATAAAGACCGTACAGCGTTCCCCGAGGCGGACCGGACTTTCCGATTCCAGGGCCAGGGCACCGAATTCCCCTTTGATAGAAATACCCAGTTTCTCGGCCTGCTCCTCAAGGAAATAACCGGTCCCGGCGGCACAGACCTTGTTCATCATAAAATCGACAATGGCCCCGTTCTCCAGACTGATATATTTGGAGTCCTGTCCGCCGATCTCAAAGATGGTATCCACCTTCGGGTCAATGGCTGCGGCGGCCGTGGCCTGGGCCGTGATCTCGTTTCGGACGATATCGGCCCCGATAAAATCCCCGGTCAGATAACGGCCTGAACCGGTGGTACCGGCCCCTTTGATGACGACCCGGTCTCCGACTTCTTTTCCGGCTGCCGCCAGACCCTGTCGGATGGCTTCCAAAGGCCGGCCGGCCGTCATCAGATATTGTTTCGACAAGACCTTCATGGCCTGGTCGATCACCACAACATTGGTGCTGATCGACCCCACATCGACCCCCAGGTAAGCCTCTATTTTTTCTCCCTCGCCCGGGTCAGGGGCCTGGGCGGTTGAAAAGGGCTGGCGGTAGTCCTCCCGTAAGGATAAGGCCTCCAACCGCCGGGCTTCTACGGATTGGGTTTGAATATAATCCTCCAAGGGTCCCAGCCCGGAGAATTCCTTAATTCTTGAGGAGTCTTCCCGGACAATCAAAGAAGCGCCTATGGCCCCCATGGAAAAGAAATGTTCAGGAATAACCAACTCGCCCTCTTTAAGTTCCAGGACTTCGGAAAAGGCCCGCCGCACCCCTTGATTGGCAGCCACCCCCCCTTGAAAGGAAACCGGTTTGAGGATATTTTTCCCTTTGGCGATATTGCTTTTCAGGTTTCGGGCCACGGCAAAACATAAGCCGGCAATGATGTCATAATCCGGGGTGGCTTCCTGCTGCAAGTGAATCATGTCCGTTTTGGCAAAGACCGTACAGCGCCCGGCGATCCTGGGAGGGGTTTCGGATTTTAAGGCCAGTTGACTGAATGCTTCGATAGTCAATCCCAGCCGGTGGGCCTGTTGATCCAGAAAGGAGCCGGTGCCGGCTGCGCAGAGGGTATTCATGGCGAAATCCTGGATAACCAGACGGCCCCCTTCTTCGGCACTGAGCAGGATAAGTTTGGAGTCTTCCCCCCCCATTTCTATGATGGTCCGGACCTCGGGATGAAAGCGGTCCACGGCCCGGGCCTGGGCGATGATCTCGTTGACAAAAGGGACTTTGAGCAAATCGGCCACCTTTTTCCCGGCTGTGCCGGTAAAGGCGATAGAACCGAGTTGGTTTTCGGGAAGTTCCGATAGAAATTCGGTTAACACGGAAAGAGCGGTTTCCAAAGGCTGCCCTTTAGTTCGACGATAATCTTCTTTCAGGATTTCTCCTTTTTCGTTCAGGACGACCGTATTGGTACTGACCGAACCGATATCCATTCCCAAATGCAACATCGACATTCCATTCCTCCAACATGAAACGTAAAAATTTATTATTTGAAAAACTGTTTTCACCGCAGAGCCGCAAAGAACGCAAAGAGGAAATAATTTTTCCTTTCTGTTGAGAGGACAGAAAGGAAAACGCTTTCCCCTACAGGCTGGAGTCCCTTCGGGCAATCATTTGCCGGGGCCCTCCGGGGCGTAGTCCCCTCCGGGGCGGAGTCCAGAGTTGTTTTGTTCAATCCCGCCTCTCACGGGATTGAACAATAATGATTCTCTCTGCGTTCTTTGCGGCTTTGCGGTGAACAAAAACTTTCTTTTCAAGTCCCGCTGCCGGCGGCTGAATGATCTGTCCTTCTTTCAGGCCCCGCGATAAAAACCCTGATGGTCGAATAATTCAAAAATGACTTTTTTATCCTGAACCAATCGGCCCAAAAGCCCTATGGTTTCTTCCGGGGGAAGCCCCAGGCATTGAGCAATATCCTCGGCCGTGCAGGGCCGGCGGGCAACCATTTCCCGGATTTCAGATTCCCATACCGAACCGGTGGGTTGGGTATTTTCCCTGGATGATCCGGCAATAATTTCGGCCCGGGGGCCCAATCCCTTTTGGATTTCTTTTAAACGAGAATAGGGCAAGGGATGGGCATAATTTTCAACCGGTGGCCGAACCACGGTATTGAGTTGAATCTTTTCCGGATTTATTTTTTCAATATAATTAAAAAACCGGTCAATCTGTTCCGGAGAATCGTTTATCCCCTTTAATAACAACACTTCCAGCCAGACACGGGGACCTTTGGCCTTCCCCAGGTTGATCAACCCGGTAATGACCTGTTCAAAGGTCACTGAGGGATGGGGGCGATTGACGGCTTGAAAAACAACCGGATCAGTGGCATCCAGGGAAGGAATAACCACATCAGCGGTTAAAACCCCATCCAGGACGGCATCTTTAAAAAGCAGGGAGCTGTTGGTGATCAGGGCCACCGGTACTGAGGTCAGCCTTTTGATCGCCTTTATGATCAGCCCCAGATCGGGATTTAAGGTCGGCTCTCCGGAACCCGACAAGGTAATATAATCCAAGGTTAATGGAGAAGCAGATAAAACGGTTTCTAATTCCTTCAGCACGGCATCCGCTGGTATCGGTTCCGCGGATTCAATCGTTTTGCAGGTGGTTTTACCGAGTTCGCAATAAATGCAATCAAAAGTACAGGTTTTATAGGGGATAATATCCACCCCGAGGGAAAATCCCAACCGGCGGGAGGGGACCGGTCCAAAGATGTATTTCATTGATCCACGCCTTTAAGTTCCTCAATCCTTTGAAATTGTTTATTACGGATACCAAAATGTAACCCACTACCTTATGCCTTGTCAATTGCCAAATTGGGATAGGGGAACTTTTCGAAGAGTTGTCAAAGTTTAACTAAATATGGACAAGACTCCCCAAAACAGGTATTGTATTTGAAATGAATACTATTAAATACGGAGGACTATAGATGAGAGTATTAACGGTAAGGGTGCCTGAAATAATAGAAAAAAAGGTCCGGATAAAGGCCAAATTGGAACACCGATCTGTCTCCGAACAAATCAATAAATATATCCATGATGCTATCATTTGTGAAGAAAATCCCGATTTACCTTATTCCTTTATCAAGGAAACCCTTCAATCCAAGGCAGAGATGGAGGCGGGACTGGGGAAGGAATATCCATTCGGGGTTATTAAATGATCAAGGTCCTTGCCTCCAGTCAAGTTTTAAAATTTAAAAAAAAAGCTTCTTCCAGATACAATTGGAAATAGACCAACAAGTCAAGGCCATCATGGAAAATCCTGAGATAGGGGAATTAAAAAAGGGGGATTTGAAAGGCCTACGGGTATTGAAATTCAAATACAACCGGCAGTTATACTTACTATCTTATGAAATGAAAGAAAGGTCCTTAAATTTATATCTTATCGGCAGCCATGAAAATTTTTATTCGAAATTAAAAAAGTATTTCCGCTCATAGATTCTTACAAAGTACCTCTATTTTGTTTTGGAAGTAATCTCATGGATAATTACCTTGCTAATCCTGTCTTTCCCCAGGTCTTTAATTTTTTCAGCCAATCGTTCGCCGACCCCGGGCTCCGGTTCTAAATCGACCTGGTTTAAAATAATGACAACCCGCATGCCCGGTGAACACCCCTTTAACCCCCCTTCCGGGTGAACCATTAACCTAGCTATCCCTTCCATGGTCATGGAGGCATTCAAAGGGATGCCAGTTAATCGGCTGATAATCTCCGGCCGGAAGGCATACTCTTTATTTAAGGGTTTGTTTAAGGCTGAAAGGCCGACGACGGAGAGAAAGAGGGTCGTTTCTTCCGGGACTACCGGCTCATGGGCATTGGGGGCCTTGACTGGTCTTTGGGCCGAGCCGTCGGCCTCGACAATCAAAAAATCGACCCGGCCGGATGACCAAAGGGCGGACAGGGCCGGCAGGGAAACGCCTGCCAGCTTATTTCCAGCGGCCCGGCCGGCGGCCCAGGTAATATGCCCATAACGGTTCAATGCCTTTTCAATTTCAGGAAAGCATTCAACCCCGCCTAATATCAAGGCCGGGCTTTGCGCCGGTTCCGGGGGATAAATTTTAGTGCTGGTGGTCGTAACAATTTTAAAATTGCGCGACAGCAGTTCTTTGGCCAGGGCATACATCAAGGTGGTCTTGCCCCCGGCCCCTACCAGGGTAATAAGCTCTTTGTCTCCCAAGGCCAGATTTCGGACCAGGGCCGAGGTGGAGGTGACTTGAATCATAATAGGGATCAGGGGTCAGGGACCGGGGGTCGGTTGCAGCCTACGGTTCTCACAGTCCGGAGAAGTCTCCGAAAACCAGGTAGGCCTGAGCAAAGGTACCTTTCATGGATCCTGCCGTTTTTGAGATCGCTTCGGCATTTCCTGTTTTCAAGATCCCCGAAAGCTTGGTAAGTATCTCCCGTTCCTTTTTTACCAGGACAGTGTAGCGCCCGACCTGCTCTTCATTGAGACCGAATAGCTTAGGGTCCGGTCTGGTCTTCTCCACGTCGGCCCACCGTGCGGAAAGTTCTTCCAATAATGCCGCCAAATCCTTCGGGTTTGATCCGGGCCTCACCACCAGGTCATAAAAATGTTCCATGGGCTCATGGAAGGCCGTCATCAGATCAGGCAGATACTGGATATTCATGGCGGCCCGGGCTTTCCAGAAGGCGTTTCTTACCGTTTCAAGGGCCTCATGGGCATCCTTCCTTTTGCCTGCGGCCACCAGTCCGTTGGCCTCCTGGATCTTGGCTCCGGCTACACTGACCGCCTGGGAGAGCACCGGGCTTTCCCGATCCGCTTTAGAGAGGCTCCGGGTAAATAGCGGCCAGGCCGAATTAAGACGGCGCATTGATTCCACTACCGCTCCGGCGGGTTTGTCCGGCTGGTTGGTCAGAGCCAGTGCCGGTATATAGGAACGATCTAATATTACCATATCGTCGATAAGTCCTCCAATAACCGGTGAAGACAGGCCAATCAGGATGAACAACGAGACCATCACGGCTGCTCCATGATTCTTTATCATATTTTTTGGTTGTTTCATGTAACCCTTTCTAAGATCAGGTATCAAACCAGCCCAATCTGTTTGAAATTTCTCTGTTACTCGTACGCGTCACTGGTTTTAAGAAGCAATCCGCAACGAGCAAGGAGCTGCTTTAGGCCATCCAAATGGATTCCAGATAGGTTGCATCAAATTCGATAACCATTTTGGGGCGGTTGTTTTTCAAATCCCAGGAAACAAATGGGCTCAATTGATCAATGATCAGGCCTTTCTCCAGACCAAAGCGGGTGGCGACCATCTCGTTGGCCGTGCTGACCGTGTTAAGGATCATCCGGTCGAGTCCGGCGGAGGCATTGAGCCCTCGCAGGGCAGGATGGCTTTGAACTTGTTCAATGGCTTCTTCCCAATGAATGGCGGCGATTTTCCGACGCAGCACATAGGCGTTTCCCCGGTCTCGAATAGTCAGCAGGACGGGATTCGTTTTTAACCAGGCACTCCTGACCTTTGAGTTGGACAGGGCCGTAGCGATGCGCTCCAGAAACTCGTTTTTTTTCTGGATCTCCTCTAATTGTCTTACTTGAACCCTTTCAAAGATATACTCCTGACCATCGATGGTGGTCTCTTTGAGGCGCGTCGGATCAAAACCCAGATCCATAAGATCACCAATAGTCAGAGGATGGTTGATGGATTTCCCACGCTTCTCGAGCCATCCCAAAAAACTCGGCCTTCCATAATTAGGCAAGGATTCGATGACTCGGGCGGGTTGATTCTTCAGATCCTCCGGAAGTCGCCCCAATAAGGCCAATTCGCCTGTTCCCAGGGCGTTATGGTGAGCCAATTCGCGAGGGGCATAGGACTTCATCTTCAGGGCGGCGATTTCCGGGGAGAGCACGATCTGCTCCATGGATTCACCACCGGTATAGCCAACCAAATTTCCTATGCGCCGCCTGAAGGCGATCAGTTTAGTCACGAAACGGGTAAACATATAGCGCATGACAGGCGAAGGCTCGGCACGTTTAATCTCCGTATCGAAATAGGCAAGGAGCGTTTGATAAAGTTCTTTGAATTCCGTGATGGTTCTTTTGACCATCATCTCATTGTCTCTTATATCAATAAAAGTTCGTTTCCGCTTCAAATGATATAATAGTTTCTGGACCGATAGTTTAAGGTCTTTCCCCTCCAAGGCCGGGGGAATGAAAATCATATAGTTGTCGTTTTTGTCCGAAAGAGCCGCCCCGGCAACGGACTCGATCGGTTTCCAGGAATGCTTGAGATAAATATCATAGGTCGGATCATCGGCCGGAATAATATTGTCCAGGATCCCTACTGCGGAACAATCGACCAAAAAGTCGCCAAAGTATTTCAGGATGCGGTTTCCCAGCCCCTTTCTCCTGAAAGGGGCGGCCACCTCGACGTAGACCAGGTAGTAACAAGGAATGGGTTTATTCAGATACAACATATTGAGCCGACCCAGGTTCTCTCCTGTTTCGGCGTTGATCTCAAAAACATGAAAGCCGTTCTGGGAATGGTCCGGTTTAAACCGGTTGATCTTACTGCCCGAGGCCGTGGCATTGACCAGATCCCACAAATCACTGAAAAGATCTGTAAAGACAGGGGCCTCAGCCAGGCCTCGCCGCATACCCTCATCGATAAGGGCCAGCAGACCAAGTCGTTCGTTGAGGGACAAGGGTTTGGTCCTTTCAGCAAACGGCTTGGCCGATATCACCCGACCCCCGACTTCCGCCGAGGTCTCTTTTCCCTCGAAATCAGATCCACGATCCTTTCCACCGACCTCCGGAAGAGAAAATGACAGGGCTAAACCGTTTGTCTGGGATTGTTTGATCAGGAGTCTGCACAGATCATACATTACCTTAAAGGGCTGGATGTCGGTCAAGCTGTCAACAAATCGAGCCTTTTCGAGGGCCACTTTTTCCTTCGGCAGGCCTCTTTCCAGCATATGCAACAGCTCCTTGTGGTAATTCTCCGTGGCCCGCATCGCCTTTTGGAGGTAGCCTCGCACATTGCTTTGGATTACACCGTTGTGGCTCAGAGCGGCCCGCCTGGCCGGCAGGGTATACAGTTTTCGAATACTCTCGCAATACGCCTCGAGGGAATTAAAATAGTTGGGCCAGAAGGCATCTTTTTCCGGAACATAAAACCCGGTGGCATCCCCTGCGACCAATAGCGCTTCTTTCTCTCCATAAAGGGAGACATGGCAAACGGAATGGCCCGGGGTATCATGGACCTGCCAGACAATCCCGGCCCCAAGATCTATCCGGTCTCCTCCCTGTATTACCGCGTCCACCTCAAAACTGTAGTTTTCGAGGGGGGCGGGTAATCGATCAACCTCGGCGCGCACCTTCATGAGCTGAGCAATACTCAGGTCAACCATCAGAAACTCTTTAAACAACTCTTTGGTCTTCAGAATTTCTGCACCAGCAGGGCTGGCCATGAGTTTTAAGTGGGGCCAGGAACGCTTTAAGTGCGGTACGGCACCGATGTGATCGGCATGGGTGTGGGTTAAAACCACATATTGGATCTGTTTTAAATCGATACCGAGTGACGTGATCTGATTGACAATAATATTAAAAGTCGGTCCGGTTCCCCCCTCAATGATCATGCCTACTTCTCCCATAGACAAATAGACCGGAAAAGAAGGGGTGCCCAGTTGATAAAAATTTGGTGTTATTTCAATAGGTTTAATGATTGTGTCTTCCATGCCGGGGTACGCTGTTTCTTGGGTAGTCGAAAAATTTCACCTTCCGGTTTTTCTCCGCCGGGATGTCTGTTATCATAAACTTACCGAAATGTCAAATGACCCACCACCCTGGTGCAAGCCTGGTCGATGACAGACGAATTTATACAATCCGCCTACTTCTTTCCGGCAAAGGTTTCTGTAATTTTTTCCTTAATCGTCTTGAACCGACCACTCAGGGACTTCCGGGAAACAGCCTCCTTATGGATAGCCGCCCAAATGGCCGGGAGACTTTCGAGGGCGGCCTTCTCTCCCGCTTTGAACAGTTCCCGGGGCCCACTGAAATCGGCCCATTGACAGCCGTTCACGTCGGGGCGAATAAGCACATCCGCCTCGGCGAGCAAAAGGTCGTTCAGATAAATCCTGGTGACGGCATCCGAACGCAGGATGATATCCAATCCCGATCCGTTCATGAATCTCGGGGTTTCGCTCGAGACGTCTACGCCTATGATGACTTGGGCCCCCATGTCCCTGGCGCTGCGGGCGGGTAGACACTCCACCCAGCCTCCGTCCACCAGCAAGAGGTCGCCGTCTCTTACCGGTGGAAATATCCCGGGCAGCGCACAACTGGCACTGATCGCCCGCCTCAAGGAGCCGTGGGTATAAAGGACCCGGGCGGCCTGCCGGATGTCCGTAGTCACACAACCGAAAGGAATTTTTGTCTCCTCGATAGCAATATCGGGGATCAGGGGATAGAGGAATTCTTCATATTCCTTTTCGGAGATGAAAGCCGATTTGGTGGCGGTAACGCCCCAGAAAAAACTCTTGCGAACCAGATTGGCCATATCGGTAAAAAATCCGCAATTATCATCAACCTCTTCCAGTTTGCGGATGAACTCCAGACGGGTCCTTCGTGACTGAAAGCTGCCGAGGAATTGTTCGACCCGCCCCATCCAATAACCGGCGTCCGGTTGGGAAGCATAAAGTCCTCCGACCAAGGCGCCGAGACTCGTGCCGGTTATGATATGGATGGGAATCTTGGCGTCTTCCAAAACTTTAAGCACGCCGAGATGGGCAAGGCCCCTGGCCGCACCGCCGCCCAGGGCCAGACCAACTTTCGGTATCATCAGGGCTCCTTGTCGCTGTTTTCATGCTTTTATGTGAATTACCTTTGCAACACAAAGGCAAGATTTTTAAAAAGTGTCCCCTCTCTCTCAAACCAATCCGTTTTCATCCAGAAAGGCAATCAGGGCCTGATTCAATTCCTCCGGTTTTTCCAGGGGCAACAGGTGGCCGGCATCCATGATATGGACACGCCTGGCCCCGGTGATGTTAGCGGCCAAATACTCGGCATATTTGGGGGGGGTGAGCAGATCGTCCTGACCGCTTACCACCAGGACCGGGACCTTGATTTCGGCCAGCCGTTCCCGGACGTCAAAACGGTCGCAGGCCTGGAAGTCGCCGAAGGTCACCTGCGGCGGGCTTTTCAGGTTACTATCCAACAGGGGCTGGATGAGGGCCGGATCGGTCTTCGGGGAAATGGTCATTTGTTTGCTGGAGGCCACGAAGGCCGGGAAATCTTTTTCTATGGTTTCAAAGATCATCGGCATCACCTTCAGCTTGGCCCCGGTACAGATCAAGGCTCCGGCCGGAAACCGTTCCGGATAATCCAGGAGAAGCTGTAAGGTAATGGCTCCTCCCAAACTCAAGCCGGCCGGAACAGGCTTCTGGACTTTCATTGCGTCAATAAAGGCCATAACCGCCCTGGTATATTCGGGTACGGTCGAAAAGGCGGTTCCCGGACTTCCCCCGTGGCCCGGCAGATCCAGGGCCAGAAGGTTGGCCCGGTCACCGAAGGTTTTTACCTGGTTGTCCCAAAGGATGTTTGAACCGCCGGAGCCGTGAATAAAGACCAGCGTTGATTTTTGGGGATTCAAAGGCCAGGTATTGACGGAAAAGGCCAGGCCCGCTTCGAAACGATTTTCCATAAATTACTCTCCTTATTTTAGATTTTCCATATCGGCCAGGTCTTGCGCGCGGCCAGTGGAACGCTTGTTTTTTTTCAAGTTTTCGATATCAACAAAATCAATCTGAAGCCCATGAATAGTGGTAACTACTTTGGAAGCATAGCAGTCTTCAAAATCGAGCCCAGCCGCTGAGGTTAACAAGTCGATCCTGTTGGGAGGATATCCAAGCTGAATGATATGATCGGGAACGAGGAAATCTTCCACGGTAAGATCTAAGGACCCGAAACCGAATCGGTCCAAGGCTTTTAATAAGTTCCGTGAATTCGCGGGCGATGACTCTATCCAAACATCAAGATCCTTGGTGTAGCGAGGATGGCCATGGAAGGCCACGGCATAACCGCCGACAACCAAATATTTCACCTTATGTTCGTTTAATAATTTTATAAACTCGTTGAAATCCTTGTTCAGCATGATATTTCCATTCGTTATATTCCTGACGAATTTGTTCTAAGGCATCAATCCGTTCTTCATAGGATTTGGATTGCCAGAAAGAGAAATCGCTAGGCGCTTCACCTATTTTATATTTGTGGACCACTTTTATAATGCTCATGATATTTGCTTTATCTTGTCTCTTTTGATATGGTTCGGTTAACGAAAAGTAATCATAACCCCAAAAAAAATAAAATACAAGTATTTCAAAATATTGGATCGGGAAAGCGGGCCGTTAACCGGCAGGTTTTCCTATGAGGATTGTTCCTATGACCGACCAACCCAAGCTCTACCTGATCGACGGCAGCTCTTATATCTACCGGGCTTTTTTTGCCATTGGACACCTCTCCAGTCCTAAGGGGATGCCTACTCAGGCCGTCTTCGGTTTTATCCAGATGATCCGCAAAATCATCGAACAGGAGAAACCCGAGCATCTGGCCGTGGTCTTTGATGCCAAGGGGCCGACTTTTCGACATGAACTTTACACCGAATACAAGGCCCATCGTCCTTCCATGCCCGATGACCTTATTGTTCAGATCCCCTACATCAAAGAGATCAGCCGTTATTACGGTTTGCCGATTCTGGAAAAAGAGGGTGTTGAGGCCGACGATGTCATCGCCACTCTGGCCAAAGAGGCCGAGGGCAAAGGGTTTGAAGTGGTCATCGTTTCCGGAGACAAAGACCTGATGCAGATGATTTCTTCCCATATTTGTATGTGGGACACCTTGAAAGATCAGGTTTTTAATTTGAAAACCGTGCAGGACCGATTCGGCACCAGCCCGGCAAAATGGGTGGATATCATGGGTCTGGCCGGTGACAGCAGCGATAACGTACCCGGTGTGCCCGGCATCGGGGAGAAGACGGCAGTAAAACTGATCCAGGCCCATGGATCGCTGGAAAACCTCCTGGACCCGTCCTCGGCGGTGACCCCCCCCAAATTGAAAGAAAAACTCCTCCAATATAAGGATCAGGCCTTGCTTTCCAGAGAATTGGTCACCCTGGATACCCGGGTCTCTTTAGACCTTTCCCCCGCAGAGCTAAAAATTCAACCCAAAGACAAGCCCCATTTAAAAAAGCTCTTTCTTGAGCTGGGTTTTAAAAAATTTATCGAAGACCTGGGGGGAGGGGAGGTCCTGGAAGAACCATCTCTGAGAATCTATAGGGGTATTACCGACTGGCAGGACCTGGTCGCCTTTGTTGAAAAAATAAAGAAGGCCGGGCGGGTTTCTCTCGACCTGGAGACCACCTCCGAAGATCCCATGCAGGCCGAGATTGTGGGGATCGGCTTGTCCTATGAAGAGGGCCTGGCGATTTATTGTCCGGTGGGGCATGTCTATTTAGGGGCTCCCAGACAACTGGTCCTGTCCGAGGTTCTGGGCCTGATCAAAGGGATTATGGAAGATCCCGACATCGAAAAGATCGGTCAGAATATCAAATACGAATGGATCATCCTCAAGCGCTATGGTCTTGATTACCTGGGGAAGGCCTTTGATACCATGATTGCTTCCTATCTTCTGAATCCTTCCCGAAGGACCCACAATCTGACCCAGATTGCTCTGGATCAATGTAACCGCCGCCTGACTACTTTTAAGGAATTGGTCGGGACAGGGGCCAAGGCCAGGAATTTCAGCGAAGTGCCGGTGGACCAGGCGATTGAATACGGGGCTGAAGATGCCGAAGTCACCCTGGCCTGCGCCGGGAAACTGGCCCCCCTCCTTGAACAGGAAGGGTTGGACGAACTCTTCTATGAAATGGAAATGCCCCTGGTGCCTGTCCTGGCCGAGATGGAAATGAACGGGGTCCGGGTCGACGCGCAGGCCCTGGCCCAATTCTCCAAAGAGGTGGAGGTCAAATTATTTCGGCTCGAAGAGCGGATTTATCAGTTGTCCGGGGAGCGTTTTAATATCAATTCCCCTCAGCAGTTAGGCTATGTCCTTTTTGAAAAGCTCAAGCTTCCCCAGGGGAAAAAGACCAAAGGCCGGACTCACTGGTCCACGGATGCCGAAGTGCTCAAGGATTTATCCCTGAACCATCCCCTGGCGGCCGAGGTCTGGAATTATCGCACCTTGACTAAGCTCAAATCCACCTATATCGACGCCCTGCCCAGGCTGATCCTGCCCAGAACCGGACGTCTGCACACTTCTTTCAACCAGACCATCACGGCCACCGGCCGTTTGAGCAGCAGTGAACCCAATCTGCAAAATATCCCGATCCGGACCGAGGAGGGCAGAAGGATTCGTCAGGCCTTCATCCCTGAACCGGGCTGGAAGATGGTCTCCTCCGACTATTCCCAGATTGAGCTGCGTATCCTGGCCCATTACAGTGAGGATGAAA
This sequence comes from Deltaproteobacteria bacterium, assembly GCA_016219225.1. Taxonomy (NCBI): domain Bacteria; kingdom Pseudomonadati; phylum Myxococcota; class Myxococcia; species Deltaproteobacteria bacterium. Next base: position 832 of record JACRBX010000276.1, on the reverse strand, counting down.
CCCTTGTCGAGGCCTTCCGGGAGGGACAGGATATCCATAGCCGGACGGCGGCCGAACTTTTCAATTGCCCCCCTGGAGAAATTACGGCCGAAATGCGCCGCCAGGCCAAGGTGATCAATTTTGGTATCCTCTATGGGATGAGTGCCTTCGGGCTTTCCAAAGAATTAGGGATCAATAACCGGGAGGCCCAGGCCATGATCGACCAGTATTTTTTAAAATACCGTGGGGTGAAACAGTATATTGAAGATACACTGGCCGAGGCCAGGCGGATGAAGAGCGTCACCACTCTGTTCAACCGCCGCCGGCATATAGATGACATCAACAGCTCCAACCGGGCGGGCCGGCAATTCGCTGAAAGGACCGCCATCAATACGCCGATCCAGGGAACTGCGGCCGATCTGATCAAAAAGGCCATGATTGACATCCATAAAACCCTCCATCAGGAAAGGATGCACTCCCGGATGCTCCTCCAGGTCCATGATGAATTGGTCTTCGAAGGTCCGGAAAAGGAAATACCCTTCCTGAAAACGATTATCCGTGAGATTATGGAAGAGGTTCTTCCCCTCCGGGTCCCTTTGACGGTTCAGATTTCAGAAGGGAATAACTGGGCGGATTTGAAATGATTGTAATAGTTGCTTAGTAAATCAACATTGACAAAGTTTTGTCGATCGGGTGGCGAAATTCCTGTAGTTGGCGGGTGCAGCGAAGCGTAACCCGCCAACATAAAAAAATATACAAGGACCATATTAGTCGGTGGGTTCCGTTATCACTCCACCCACCCTACATTTTGCTGACTTGGTCAATTATATGAAAAAAAGGGGAGCCCAAGAGG
>JACRBX010000275.1 GCA_016219225.1 Deltaproteobacteria bacterium | reverse complement strand
TGGGATGCCCCTTGATAGTCGGGTGATAGCTGGGAAGATACACCTCTTTAATGGGCTTGTATTTGATCCGGCCCACTTGGATATCCCTGGGAAGGTCCACCAAAACCGGGCCGGGTCGCCCGGTGCGGGCCAGGTAGAAGGCTTCCTTCAGGATCCTGGCCAGGTCGTTGATGTCCTTGACTAAGTAATTGTATTTGGTAATGGGAATACTGATACCGTAAATATCGGCCTCCTGAAAGCTGTCATTGCCGATCATGGAAGTAGGCACCTGGCCGGTCAAAGCCACCATGGGCACCGAGTCCATGTAGGCATTGGCCAGACCCGTTACCAGATTGGTCGCCCCCGGTCCGGAGGTGGCGATACAGACGCCCACTTTCCCGGTAATCCGGGCATAGCCGTCGGCGGCATGGGCGGCCCCTTGTTCGTGCCGGGTCAGGATATGCCGGATGGGGCAATCATATAGGGCATCATAGAGAGGAATAATCTGCCCCCCCGGAAATCCGAAAACCACATCCACCCCTTCTTCCAGCAAGACCTCAATAATAATTTCAGAACCTTTTTTCATACCTGACGACATACTGTTATGCATCCCTCCTGCTGTCTAAGGCCATTTTGATCGTCCAGTTATCCATGTATTTGAGATCCCCGCCCATGGGAATTCCGTAAGCAATCCGGGTCAATCGCAAATCCGGTTTTTTGGCCTTGATCTGTTCTATTAAAAAAGAGACCGTCGCTTCTCCTTCGGGGGACGGATTGATGGCCAGCACCACCTCGGAAATATTTTCCCGGTCGAGCCGTTCCATCAGCTCCCGGATCCGCAGATCCTTGGGGCCTACCCCGTCGATCGGAGACAAGGTCCCTTGCAGGACATGATACTTTCCCTTAATGCCGCCGGCCTTTTCCAAGGCCATCAGGTCCCCCGGACCTTCCACCACACATAAGATCCCGGAACCCCGGTCATGATTTTGGCAAAGCGGACAAGGATCGGCTTCGGTCAGATTAAAACAGATGGAGCAGGAACGGATCTTTTCCTTAACTTCGGACAGGGTACGGGCCAATTCCAGGACTTCCGCCTGTGGGCGCCGAAGGAGATGCAAGGCCAACCGGGTGGCCGTCTTTTCTCCCAATCCCGGCAGACGGGAAAGGGAAGCGATCAAGGCGGCTAAAGGCGGCGGATATATGGACACCCCCATCACTAAAAAAGCCCGGGGATTTTAAGTCCACCCGTTACCTTGGCCATTTCCTGAGAGACCATCTCCTGGGCCTTTCTAAGGGCGTCATTGACCGCGGCCTGGACCAGGTCCTGAAGCATCTCGACATCATCGGGATTAACCACTTCGGGTTCTATCTTAACCGAAAGGATCTCCTGACGGCCATTGGCCACAACAGTCACCATCCCGCCCCCGGAGGAGGCCTCCACGGTCTTTTGGGCCATTTCTTCCTGGATTTGGGCCAATCGGTTCTGCATCATCTTGGCCTGGTTCATGATATTCCCTAAATTTTTCATAAAAAGTTCTCCCGTCCCCTTTTCTTTTGAGTTTTGAATCGGGGAAATCACTTTAAAAAAATTATATATTAAAAAAAAATCTATGAATTGTAAAGCATTCTTTGGGACTTAAAAACCGTACCATCCGGGAAAGTAATTCTGCAGCCTCAAAAGATGGATAAAATGGGCTTGACAAATGAAGTAACACATATTACATTCGAAACAAATGATACAAAAAACCCAGACAAAAACAATGGGCTGGCTCCTTTTCTTTTATAGTCTCCCTTCCAAACCTGTTGGGAACAGGATGAAAATCTGGAGAAAATTATCCCGGATAGGCGCCATTCCCTTTAAAGGGTCGGTATATATTCTCCCCGACAATGAAGAAAATCATGAATATTTTCAATGGCTGGTTGCGGAAGTTAGCGGTAGGGGGGGGGAAGGAGCCTTTGTCCGGGTTGAACGGATAGAATCCATGCCGGAGAGGGAACTTATCGCCCTTTTTGATCATTATAGGGAGAAGGATTATCGCCTTGTGGAGGACCGGGTTGAAACACTGGAAAGAGAGATCGCTAATTTAAAAAAAAGGGGGGGCTTAGAAAAAAATAAAAAATTGACCGATGACCTTGGCCATCTCTCCAAAGAATTCGAGGCGATTAGGAAAGTGGATTTCTTTTTATCAAAAAAAGGGACCTCCCTGGAGATAAAAATGAAAGCCATCCATAACGATATAAAGACCTTGTCGACAAAGGAGGTAAAAAAGCCGGAGAAACTGATTTCTTTAAAGGACCGGAAAGATTACCAGCGAAGGATTTGGGTTACCCGAAAACGACCTTATGTGGACAGGATGGCCTCGGCCTGGCTCATTAGGAAATTTATCGATAAAAGGGCGGTTTTTAATTTTAATGATGAAGATGAAATAGCAAATCATAAGGAAGAATATGTTAACTTTGACACGAAAAACGGGGAATTTACCCACCAAGCAGATTTTTGTACCTTCGAGGTTCTGATCAAGGCTTTTGGGTTAAAAGACAAGGCCCTCAGCAAGCTGGCCGAAATCGTTCATGAGATTGATTTGAAAGATGAAAAACATCATGCCCCGGAAGCGAGGGGGGTGGAAGAAATATTGAAAGGTATCCGAAAAACCGTCAAGGAGGACGGGGAGATTTTAGAAAAAGGCATAGCCTTGTTTGAGATACTTTATGCCTCAAAAACTTTATAAAAAAAGGGGAAATAATTATGCCACCTATTGATCGACATGTAAAAATAAGCCAGGAAAAAACAGGGAAAGAGTACCGGGAGATCCATGAATGGATTGATGATCCGGAGCACAAGAACGAACGGCACGATATCACTCGGGTACTCGAATTCAGTCGGATGTTTGAGGACAAGTACGGTCAGGAAGGGGCTCAGGAGTACGTCCGGCACCTGGCCGATGACTTGAACGGCAAATTCAACCATTTGGTGGAGGACGTCCAGGCATTGATGGACAAGACTCTGGCCTATTTCGGCCTAAAAACTCCTTAGCCTGAGAAATAAGACTGAAGGAGACGACTTATGAAATGGATAACCCGTTCCCATGTCCACGTCGACCGAGTGGCTTGTCCCTGGTTGATCACCCGGTTTATTGACTCGGATGCCCGATTTCTTTTTGTTCCAAAGAAGAGGGTTTTGGAAATCGCAGAAAAGGAAGGCGCTGTTGCTTTCGATACACCGGGGGCCGAATTGCATCACCGGGACGCCCTCTGCACTTTCGATGTGATCATCAAGGAGTTTGAATTGACCGATCCGGCCCTGCTGCGGATGGCCAGGGTCATTAATGCTGCAGACACCAACCGGCTTAACGCCGATCCTCTGGCTGCCGGCTTTGAAGCCATCGCCGTAGGCTTCGGCCTGCGCTATCCCGACGACCAGGAAAACCTCGAGCGCCAATTCGAAGTCTATGACGCCCTTTATGCCTGGTGCCGTCTGGATGTGGCCGGGAGCGGATCGAAAGGATAATCCATGGCGTCCCCGGACACCCCAACCACCCGCACCGCCCGGATCACCGACTTCCTCGCACTGCAACGCAGCACCGTCGGATTGCTTGGCATGGTGGTGCTGGTGGGTATGGGGGAGCGAATGGCCGAACGTTTTCTGCCCATCTACCTGATGGCCCTGGGGGGCGGCGCCCTGACTATCGGCCTGCTCCAGGCCATGGACAACCTGCTTTCGGCCCTGTACAGCTTTCCCGGCGGTTACCTGGCAGACCGTATCGGTACTAAAAGGTCGCTGCTGGTCTTTAATCTGGTGGCTATGACCGGTTTCGGCCTGGTGATCGTGATCCCTTCCTGGCAGGCGGTCCTGGTCGGGGCGGTGCTCTTTATCTCCTGGTCGGCCATCTCGCTACCGGCCACCATGAGCCTGATGTACAAGGTGCTCCCCCAAAACAAGCGCACCATGGGGGTGACCATGCACTCGCTGGTGCGTCGCATCCCCATGGCGCTGGGGCCGTTGGTCGGCGGGGTCTTTATCGGCGTCTGGGGCGAGCGAAACGGGGTTCGTCTGGCCTTTGGGGCGGCGCTGGCGCTGGCGGGGGTGGCCCTGGTGCTTCAACAGCGCCTCCTTACCGACGATACCTCCGGAACAAAATCCCCGGCAGAGGCCTGCGGTCTCAGGCCGGAAAAAAACCCGCTGAAATTGCTGCGGTTGATGAACCCGGCCATGAAGGGACTCCTGGTCACCGACATCCTGATCCGCTTTTGCGAACAGATCCCTTATGCCTTCGTGGTGATCTGGTGTATGAAGACCATCGCCGAGCCGGTATCCGCCGTTCAATTCGGGTTTCTCACCACGATTGAAATGGCCACGGCGGTATTGGTCTATATCCCGGTGGCCTACCTGGCGGACAGGTGTCACAAGAAGCCTTTTGTTCTTATTACCTTTATCTTTTTCACCTTCTTCCCCCTGGTGCTTCTGTACAGCCGAACATTCGAATGGCTCCTGCTCGCTTTTGTCCTCAGGGGCCTGAAAGAATTCGGCGAGCCTACCCGCAAATCCCTGATTATGGATCTCTCCCCAAAAAGCTGCCAGGCGGGCATGTTCGGGCTCTACTACCTGATCCGGGACGTTTTTGTATCCGTCGCCGCCCTGGGCGGAGCGTTTTTATGGCAAAACAGCCCGGAGGTTAACTTCATCACGGCCTTCGTCTTCGGGATCATCGGCACGGTCGGTTTCGCGGTTTGGGGTCGAGACATGATGGTCCCCGACAAAATATCGGTGAACATAAGAGCTAACCAATAAAAAATAAAATTTCTATTCTCTCCATCGACATAGTCTTTAATTTGGATTTCCGGTGGAAGCTGAATCAGTGGCTTAACTTAAATACCTCGGCCGGAAGAAGTTTACACTCGGTTGATAGAAATGAAAAATATGGAAGACCAGACCCCCCATCCTTCTTTTTGGGAAGGCTTTAAGTTTTGGTTAAAATTGGGGTTCATCAGCTTCGGAGGTCCGACCGGCCAAATCTCGATAATGTACCAGGAATTGGTGGAGAAGAAAAAATGGGTCTCCAATAACCGGTTCCTGACAGCCCTAAATTACTGCATGCTGCTGCCCGGTCCGGAAGCCCACCAACTGGCCATTTACATCGGATGGTTGCTTCATAAAAATTCGGGCGGGGTTGTGGCCGGGATTTTTTTTGTCCTGCCTTCCATCTTCATCCTTTTGGGATTAAGCACTATCTATGCCGCTTTCGGAAATATCCCCTGGATTGCGGGTATTTTTATGGGCCTGAAACCAGCGGTCATGGCCATTGTCGTCACGGCGGTCATCAATATCGGGAAAAAGGCTTTAAAGAATGAAGTCATGGCTATCCTATCAGCCTTGGCCTTCATGGCCATTTTCTTTTTAAAAATTCCCTTTCCCCTGATTGTCATAGGGGCCGGCGTGATCGGGTTGGCAGGAAGCGTCTGGCTGCCAAGTAAGTTTATCGTCATCAAGGATAAAGGGGAGGCCTACGAAGAAGCTTATGTCCAGGTGTGTGAAGATCCAATCTCCTGTCATATAATCCCATCAAAAAAACGAAACGTTTATTTAATAATGATTTTTCTTTTTTTGTGGACCTTTCCTTTTCTGGCCCTCTTTCTAATACGGTCAACGCCTGTATTTATTACCGCAGGGGTCTTCTTCACCAAGGCGGCTTTTTTAACCTTTGGGGGGGCCTATTCGGTGTTGGCCTATATTGCTCAAGCCGGGGTTGAACAATTCCATTGGCTGACGGCCCCTCAAATGTTGGATGGGCTGGGGCTGGCGGAAACCACTCCGGGACCTTTAATTATGGTTGTCCAGTTTATCGGTTTTATGGCCGGGTGGAATCACCCCGGCAACCTCACGCCATTTTGGGGTGGACTTGTCGGCTCTTTGATAGCCACCTATTTTACTTTCCTGCCCTCTTTTCTCTTCATTTTGTTGGGAGGGCCTTATATTGAAAAATTCAGTGGAAACAAAAAGATCTCCTCGACCCTTTCGGCTATAACCGCTTCTGTGGTTGGCGTTGTTTTGAACCTCGCGGTCTGGTTCGGCATACAGATCCTTTTCCCGGAGACCAACGGGTTTAACTGGTTTGGTGCGGGGGTAGGATTGGTTTCCTTTGTGGCCCTGCAATGGGGAAAGATCGGCATGATACCGGTTATCCTGGCCTCCGGGGGTATGGGCTTAATTTGGAATTTATTTTTACTCTAATCCTGGACGGCAATGTGTAACGGCGGTATTCCTGAAAAAGAATTAATCGATATCAAAGGGCCAAGGCGAGGGTCTGAAGACAGTCTTGTTTATATGCCCGACAATGCCGTTCGTTCCCATATGGTCGAGGCCTTGGTCAATCATTTTCTAAATTTTAATTCAACGATTGGAGAACCATTAACATGGGAAGATTCCTGAAACTTTTTTCCAAAGGGGATAGCTGCCGGTTGTTGGTCAACCTCGAAGGAAAACATGTCAGCCGGTACCAATTTTTTAAATCCCTTCTTGAACACAATCATGCCTGCCTCAGTTTCATTGCCGGGCTGGAGCAGATGTATTACAGTGGCCGTCCTTTCAGTCTCGTCGAAGTTCGGAAAAAGGTCCAAGATTTATCCGCTGAACTCAAGGCCCTGTTAGCTGACTTCGATATCCTGTCGGAAAGTAAGTTTTCTTCTCTATCCGGGGTCTATCAAAGACTTCAGCAGGAACTGGCTCAGGAGCTAAGCCCTATGATTGCCTTTTCATCCCAAGAACTGGTATTGACTCTTGAAGCCCTTACCCCCGAAAAGCGAAGCCTGGTCGGAGCGAAAGCAGGTAATTTATCCGCCATAAAAAATGACCTCCAGGTACCCGTTCCGGAAGGCTTTGCCGTCACAGCCGTAGCATACGAAAAATTCATTGAAGAAAATAAGTTAGCCAAGCCCATTGAGATAGAATTGTCCCTGTTCGATCCCGAGTCGTTGAATGGAATGGAAAAAATCGGCACAACGCTCATGACCATGATCCTCCAGGCCAGTGTACCGGAAAATATTCAAAAGGCTATTTTAGAAGCTTATGATTCCCTGGAAGAACGATCCGGAAAAGACCTGAGGATTTCCATGCGCAGCAGTGCCATTGGCGAGGACACGGAAGCCGGGTTTGCCGGTCAATTTCAAACCGTATTGAATGTCAGGCGGGAAAATATTTTAGAAGCCTTTAAAACCGTCCTGGCCAGTAAATATTCTGCGAGGGCGCTGCTTTATCGATATCAACAGGGATTTATTGATCAACTGACCCCCATGGGTGTAGCCGGCATAGAGATGATTGATGCCAAAACAAGCGGGGTACTCTATACCCGTGATCCGGAAGATCCGGAGTCCACCCATCTGAAAATCAGTTCCATTTGGGGCTTAGGAGAACACCTGGTGGATGGCAGCGCCTCCCCGGATCAGTTCCTGGTGGATCGAGAAACGATGGAGATCAAAAAAAAGGTAACCAGCAGGAAAGATCATCGACTGATCAGTTCGCCCCAGGGGGGCACGATGTTGGAAGAAGTTCCTGAGCAGGAGAAGGGGATGCCTTCCCTTTCAGATGACAAGGTCATCCAATTGGCACACTATGGATTAAGGTTGGAAAAATATTTTGGCAGTCCCCAGTATATTGAATGGGCCATGGATCAGGGCGATCGATTATTTATTCTTCAATCACGTCCCTTGAATCTTCCTAACCGCAAACCGGAGCAGATCGAAATTCGGCGAGATCTCCCCAATCACCCAATCCTCCTTTCCAAAGGCCAAGTCGCCTCCCCGGGCATTGCCGCCGGGCCGGTTTATCTATTAAAGGAAGAAGGGGACCTTGAAAATATTCCCCAGGGTTCCATACTGGTGGCCAAAACGGCTTCTCCCAATTATGCCAGACTGATGGGCAAGATTAAAGGGATCATTACCGATATCGGCAGCATCACCAGCCACCTGGCCTCCGTGGCCAGGGAGTTTGGGATTCCGGCTATCTTCGATACTGACAAGGCCACTTCCACTCTGGCTCACGGAGACCAAGTTACCCTTCAGGGAGAAACCACCACGGTCTATAAAGGCATCGTCGAGGAACTGGTCGGCAATTTTCAACTCCCTCAAAATAGGATTTTTGAAAGTCCGGTCCATCACCGGCTTAGAACCATCCTGGATTTAATTTCTCCTCTGAATCTTACCGATCCTCACCACCCCTCCTTTTCTCCGGAAGGATGCCGGACTTTTCAAGATCTCGTCCGTTTTACTCATGAACAGGCCGTAAAAGAAATGTTCGGCCTGGTGGATACTGCCGGCAGCAAATCCGTCGCGATACGCTTAAAGACCAACATCCCTTTAGTTCTTTATCTCCTGGATTTAGGAGGAGGGCTCAAGGAAGGTTTGTCTACCTGCGACTCCATAAATCCCGACCATATTGAATCCATTCCGATGAAAGCCGTCTGGAAAGGCTTCACCCATCCTGGCATCACCTGGGCCGGATCGATAAATTTTGACATGAAAAAATTTATGACCTTGATGGCCGTGGCGGCTACCTCGGAATTTGGCGAAACCCCTGGGGGGGATAGTTATGCCCTGCTATCCAGGGACTACCTGAATTTCAGCGCCAAATTCGGTTATCATTTTGCTACGGTGGATTGCTTGTGTGGTGAGTACAGTAGCCAAAATTATATTGCCCTGCAATTTGCCGGGGGCGCGGGGAATTATAGGGGACGCTCCTTGAGGGTAATTTTCCTGGCCGACATCTTAAAAAAATTGGGCTTTGAGATCACCATCCAGGGAGATTTATTGGAAGCCTCCCTAATCGGATACAATCGAAGGTCCATGGAAGAAAAGCTGGACCAGGTGGGCAGACTGTTGGCCTGCAGCCGTCTCTTAGACATGGCCCTAAATAGTCAGGGAGACATCCAGCGTTTGACCGATCGGTTTTTTAAAGAAGAATATGATTTTTTGACCGGCCCGCAGCAAGAAAGATTAGAGGGCTTTTTTGTTCAAACCGGGGAATGGAAACAGAGCACTGAAGACGGCCAAACCGTCTTTCTTCAGGATGGCTCCAAATCAGGGTTGTTTTTGTTTTCGGGTTTGGTGGGTGCAGTCAGTAAGGTTGTGGGAACTTCCACCCAGGAGTTGCTGGATAACATCGAAGCCTATTATTATTTCCCCCTGGCTATCGCTAAGAACAGCGAAATGGCCGATGGAATGGCCCAAGTTCAGGTCAAGGCCATTAAAGGGAGCATTGATCGGGCCGGAGGACTCGCCTTTGGAATAAAAAATTCAGGAAATTATCTTGTCTTTCGCATCAACGCCCTGGAAGACAATGTGATTCTCTTTGAATATATTAACAATAAACGCTTTCAGCGGGCTTCAGTAAAAATAAAGATCGATTCCAATCGTTGGTATGGGCTCAAGGTGGAAATCAAAGGTCCACACCTGACAGGATATGCTGATGATGAACCGGTCTTGGAATATGAAGCTCAGACCCCTATCAAGGGGCATGTGGGCCTTTGGACCAAGGCCGATTCGGTAACGGTCTTACGTGAGCTTACCTACGGGGGCCAAAAAAAAATCTAATGATTATGTTTTTATGAATGAAAAAAAACAGCTTACCCGCTTTTCGAGAGCTTATCGATAGGCTAATTTTTCGGATATGAAGGAAAGGAGCAATTGATTTTGACTGACCCCTTCTTTTTCTGCGGTTTCCATTATCTTTTTGTGGATATACCGGGGCACTCTCAGAGTAAGCCTTCCAGTTGTTTCCTGATGGCGTGAGGGTTCCGGTATTTTCCACCCTTTCTCATAAGCCGTGGTCAGCCATTCGTCCTTAACCTCATGCGCAGCCTTTACCGCTTCTTCCAGTGTTTCTGCATGCATCACGCAGCCAGGAAGGTCGGGGAAGCTGACAAAATATACACGGTCATTTTGATCATATTCTATTTCCATTCGATAATGAAATGATTTATAGGTGGCTAATTTTTTCATTTTTGCTCTCCTTTTCGTAAAGCATCGATGGCCAGGAGGCACAGATCGACATAATGACTCAAAACTTTATTTTCCCGTCCATGAGGAATCGGAACGTGGGGCATGATAATGCCCTTCAGTTGGTCGTGGGAAAAAATATAACCATGTTTTGTCCTTTTCAACGTAAATCCAAACAGATCCATTACCTTCAGCAATTCATCCATCCGGACGTTGCTTCTCCCGGTTTGTATCTTCAGGAGTAATTTATTTTTCATAGAAAGTCATTTTATATGACTTCATATGTGGTGTCAATTTTTTCTAAAGAAAATTGATCATAATTTTTTGACAGATTTTAATATAATGCTTGACATAGTTAAACATTTTTGGTTTATTGAGACTGAATCTCAATTTCAATTACAGAGTCTAATCAATGAAAACAGCATAAAAGGGTGAGGATGATCAAGCCGAAATCGCAATTCAGAAGATATTTGGGTGAGCAGGGTCTAAAAATGACCCCGGAGCGGGAGCGGATCTTAGAGGAGATCTTTGCTACCGAGGGCCACTTTGAGGCCGATGAGCTGACCTTTCGTCTTCGGGGGAAAGGAGAAAAAATCTCCAAGGCCACGGTGTACCGGACTTTACCCCTTCTGGTCAAGGCCGGGTTGATCAAAGAGGTGATCCATGGGGAGAAGCACCTCCATTATGAGCATGTCCATGACGGAGAGGGCCACCATGATCATTTGATCTGCCTGAAATGCGGGAAAATTACTGAATTTGAAGAGCCGGCCTTAAGGAAAATCGAAAAACAGGTCTGTCAAAAAAATGGGTTCACTCCTGAAAAGGTCCTATTTGAGATTTTTGGTTATTGTCCGGGCTGTCAATAAATTTTTCATTTTTGTTGAGAATGAGTTTCAATAAATTTAATAATTAAAGGAATAGACAATAATGGTAAGAAAGTTAATAATAATTGGCTTAGTTTTGTTTTACTCAACCCCGGCCCTGGCCGCCCATCCCCTGATTACCGATGATACCGGTACCCAGGGCCAGGGAAACTTCCAGATTGAAGTGAACAGTGAATTCGGCCATAGCGACGGGTCTGGAATAACAGAAGATACTTTTTCGATCACTAACGTCCTGTCTTATGGGATATTGGATCAATTGGACGTTGTCCTCGGTGTTCCCTATTTGCAGATCAGAACGGAGGGCTCCGGAACTATTGCTACGGAAAGAGGGATCTCGGACACCTCCCTTGAAGTAAAGTGGCGATTTTATGAAAGAGATGGTTTTAGTTTGGCCCTAAAACCGGGAATATTACTGCCCACCGGAGATGATTCCAAGGGACTCGGAAACGGCAGGGTGAATTACAGCTTCTTTTTCATCGGTACTAAAGAATTAGAACCCTGGGCTTTTCATCTGAATCTGGGGTATAAAAGACATCAAAACGGGGTGGATGAGAGAGTCGACATCTGGCATGCCTCTCTGGCCTCTGAAATAAAACTGACCAAGACCCTCAAGGCCGTTGCTAATATCGGGACGGAAAGAAACCCTGATCCGTCTTCCGATATGCACCCCGCCTTTATCCTGGGAGGGCTTATCTATTCCCTGACCGAAAAAATCAACCTCGATCTCGGAGCGAATCTCGGGCTGAACAGGGCGGACCATTACTATTCCTTTCTGGCGGGAATATCGTTTAAGTTTTAAACCTCATGCCCCCCAGGGGGGCGCCACGAAGCATCAAAATTAATTCAATAGTATAGGAAATTCCTTTTTTGACAATGGTCAGGCTATAGACGGTTAAGGGGGGGGAGAATAATATTTTATTTATGGAATCATATGGTTATAATACGGACCCGGGATGGGAATATTTTATCAATGGGGAGACCGGGAG
>JACRBX010000274.1 GCA_016219225.1 Deltaproteobacteria bacterium | reverse complement strand
GTCTGCTGTGTTTTCATGGGAGTATATTACCCCAAAAAACATAAAAAATAAAGAAATAATGTTACATTAATTTTTCCTGGTAGATTTTCAAAGAACATCAATTTTATAAGGTTTTTGATGCCCTATGTCAGGAGATCTGAAATTTAGGGTTAAAGTTATTTTTCCCTCCCCGCCAGGGGGGATGGCCCGATCGAAATGGGCCACGGAGCAGCCTCAGCCAGGCCGGACATCCCTGATCTCCAGGACGCCCGATCCCTTGTTGGCCACAAGAAAATCGTGGGAAAGCACCGCCCCTTCTTTCTCTTCCCCAAAGTCAAAATCCGTTGCCGGTAAATGGATCGAAGGGGCGGGTGGAGCCGAAAGGGCCAGATGGGACCAGAACAAAAAAACTCCGATTAACCAGAGGTTGGTTTTTAACCGACTTTTCAATCACGAATCTCCTGTTATCTTCTTTCCGGAAAAGAGTATTCGTGGGGCCTCCTCCTTGTCAAGAAAAAAGCGGAAAAAAGAAGGATCAGGGGGTTGCATCAGACCACCCAGATGGATTCAAAATAAGGGACATTGGAGGGGTCAATGGATAGTACCGGACTGTTTTTCTCCAGATTCCATGGGATAAAATAGGCCAGGTTTTGCAGGGCCTCCCGTTCGGGAAGCCGAATATGGGCCGTGAGCCATTCTTTAATTTCTCTGACGGTTTTAGAAAGCTTCTGATCCAGGAAGAGATTTTGATTAAGAAACCGAAGACCGGGATTTTGCTTGAGTTGATAGAGGGCCTCCTCCCAGTGAATCCCGGCCAATTTCTTGCGTAAGATATAGCCGTTTCCCCGGTCCTGGATCCAGAGAAGGGGAGGGTTAATTTTAATTTGGGCCTGCTGAATCCTGGTCCCTTGTGTTTTTCTTTCAGTTTTTTCCAGCAAGGTCTTCCTTTTCCCGGTATCCTTAAGCAGGAGAGGCGATATCCTTTCAAACATGAAGACCTGTTCCCCGAGGATTAGTTCCCGCAACCGGGTGGGGTCGAAACCCAGTTCCAGGAGATCGGCAATCGTCAGACGAAGCGGTTGGCTCCGCCCTTTTTCCTTAATCCACTGATTAAGAAAAGGTCTTTGATAGAGAGGAAGGGCTTCGATGGCCTTTGTGGGATTGAGTTTTACCTGATTGGGTAAGGAAAGCCATAAGGAATGGTCTCCCCAAAGTTGAAAATCAGCACCTTCCGGATCAAAGCTGTAGGGTTGGATGGGAAGGGAACAGACCTGGGGGGAGAGGCTGATTTGTTCCAGAGACTCGCCCCCGGTGTAGCCTAATAATTCCCGGATACGTCTTTGAAAACCCAATAATCGGGTAGTAAATTTGGTGAACATGAAATGCATCAGGGGGGTGGTCCGTCCGGTTTCCAATTCTCTTTTAAAAAGTCTTTCCAGGGCCTGATAGATCTCATTGAACTCCTGGATGGTCCGCTGGACCATCAACTCATTGTCCTGCATCTCAATAACCGGTCTTTTTTTCCTGAGATTAAAGATCAGCTTTGGCAGTTTGGGTTTAATAGTGTTCTTTTTTAAACTCAAAGGGAGGTAGACCATATAATGGCCATGGTCCAGGCCAGGGCTGAACCCGATCAGGTCCTCCAGCGGGAGCCAGCCCAACTTGGCGTAAATGTCAAAGGTGGGGTCTTCCGGCGGAATGATATTGTCCAAAAGGCCGATGGCCCCTTTTTCTTCCACCAGATCCCGGAAGGCCTCTAAGATTTTGTTTCCCAACCCTTTTCCGCGAAAGGAAGGGGCGACCTCTACGTAGACCAGATAGTAACAGGGCAGGGGTTTGCGTAAATAAAGCATATTTAGATAGGCCAAAACCTCTTTTTCCCGGGTAAAGACCTCGAAGACTTGAAAGGGCTGACGGGGGCCGTCGGGTCTAAACCGTTTAATCCGGCTTCCTCCGACCGTAGAGTGGGTCAATCGATCCAGGTTGTTGAATAAACGGCTGGAAGGTACCAGGATCGATCCCTGGGGGGTATCCTCCCAGGTCATTTCTATCAAGGCCAGGGTTTCTTTAAGACCGAGCCCGGCTTCCAAGAATTTTTTTTCAATCTGGCTGGATGTCAGATAGAGAGATTTTTTGTCCATAGCGCAAAAAAAGAGGCCTTGAGATGAATGCCCAAGGCCTCTTGAAAAAACCAGGGGCAGCGCCTTTGGCGACTGCCCTTATATTCGAATTGGAAGGGGTTGTTCCCTTTAAGGTGAAATCCACCTTGACTTCTTTAGCATCTGGCCTCGTTGTCAACTTATTTTATTCCCCTCAAGTTTTAAACTCAGGTCTGGGATCTTCTCTCCCTGTCAGGCTACTTTCCGAATGGTCTTAGGCTCAGGGATAGGTTCCCCATCTTCTTCCATTACCGAGATAAACCCTTCAGCGGCGATCCGGGCCTCCCTGGCTGCTTCCTCGGGGGTCTCTCCGAAGGCGGACAGGCCGGGAAATTCGTCAATCGTGGCAATATACCCTTGATCTTCCTCGCTCCAGAACAAATAAATCGAGTATCTGAACATATTCATTTCTCCATGGCCTTGATGAAATCAAGTAGTTGTTTTATCTGATATCCTTTTGCCTTTGAAGGGTCCCGCTTATCCGGTTGGAAATTCATTATGGCTTTGTGGACCGGGTGCTTATAAATTCTATGGCTCCCGGCCTGTCTCCTGAAGATAAACCCCACCCTTTCAGCCAATAGACAGATTTCCTCAAAATTAAGATTATTAGGGGACCACCTGGCCTTCTCTATCAATTTATCCGTTGTGGTCATTTGATCCCCGCTTGGAATTTTGTGACCAATTTGTGTCCATTCTAACAGAAAACAGTGTAAAAAGCCAAATAAGAAGAAAAATATTAACCGGCCTTCAACCCTGTTTTCTTTTTCGGAAGGGTTTCCCCCTGGGATTTCCGGAAGGCCCTCCTTTCCTTTTATTAGCTTGACAAATACCATTATAAATATATATTATATAAAAAAATAAATAAAGTATATTTTGGGGAGATTTAGTATGGCCTTAAGCATTCATAACCCAAAAGCAGAAAAATTAGCCAGGGAATTGGCTGTAAAAAGTGGGGAGACCATTACCCAGGCGATTATCACCGCTTTGGAAGAGCGCCTGGTAAGAATGCAGGGAAAAAAAGAGCCCATGGATCTTGCCGAAGAAATAATGAAAATCGCCGAACGCTGCAGCCGTATTCCGGATAAAGATCCCAGGAGTGCGGAACAGATTCTGAATTATGATCAGAAAGGGGTCCCGGAATAATGGTCATCGACTCGTCGGCACTGATCGCACTCCTTTTGGGGGAGGAAGAGGCGGAGAGGTTTGCCCGGGCTATAGCGGCTGATCCGCGTCGTTTGATCAGTGTTTTTAACTGGCTGGAAACGGCCATCGTGATCGAGGCCAAGAAAGGGGAAGCCGGCGGTCGGGAACTCGATCTGCTGCTCCATCGGTCTCAGATGGAAATCGTGGCCATGAATGCGGATCAGTCCGAAATAGCCCGCGTGGCCTGGCGCGTTTTTGGGAAGGGTAATCACCCTGCCGGTCTTAATATCGGGGATTGCTGTGCTTATGCTCTGGCAAAGTACTCCGGGGAACCTCTCCTGTTTAAGGGAAATGATTTTTTACAAACAGACATCAATTCGGTTTCCTATTAACCGCCTTGGTCAGTTTCTCATTGCAGGTCGATTACTATTGATTAACCGCTAATGATGGACTTCATGGCTTTTTAGAACTCTCTCAATTAGTCCGAGGATATGGAGGTCAATGATTACATCGGCGTCCAGCAGCAGCAATTTTTTCATAATTTTTCCCTGCATAACCCCCGAGCGCTTTTCACCGAAGTTAAAGAGCTCGGCCATCAGGAAGAACAACCGCGCCTGGCGGTAGACCTGAAGAATGATCAAGGGATTTTCAGAACGCAATCTCCAGCTCGATTCCTGGGACAAGCTTCCTGGATTTGAGGAAGGAATCCATCGGGCGGTTCATGAAAATCGGGACAGGGAAACGGCTGGAGCGGTGGCTCAACAAACCCAACAACCCGATAAACCCAACGAACAAAATAGACCAGATAGACTCTGGCTGACGTGGATTTCCTACATAAATTAATCTGCTTTTAAATTGACTTCAAGTGATGGATATGCTTTTATTTTATTCATCCCAAAGTCAGTGTTCTTCAAACCGGCAACCCTCTAACCATCAGTGGTGGGTTAAAAAATTTATGAATCTTGTAAACCATAAGTAATTGAAAACACAAAACTAATACAACGCAATGATACCGGCAACAGATATATTGCACCCTATCACCAAAAAAGATGAAACCGGGCTGCGGGAGGCCGGTTTCCGATGGGGTCCGAGAGGTACGCATACCAGTCGAACAATAATGCTCAAAGAACTTCGAGCATTATTGGCCTATTGCCGACCCGACGAAATACATGACGGGTATCTCTCAGCTATCGAAAAAGACAACTGTCTGAGCAAGCGTACAGTAGCTACGAGGAAGCTTTCTGGTCAGCGGTTATCGGAACTGTATGCCCTTGATCCTAATGTGCCACTATTTTGGGTTATGCGACGCTTCTGGTATTTCGAAAGGGAAGGGCAATCCTTATTAGCCCTGTTGCTTGCCCTGGCACGAGATCCTCTACTCCGAATAACGTCATCTCCCATCATGCGGATGCAGACCGGAGAAGAATTTAGAAGACAGCAGATGATCGATGCATTGGCCAAATCAGTCGGCTCCAGACTCAACGAGACTATCCTTGATAAGGTCGTGAGGAACGCGGCTTCATCCTGGACCCAATCGGGGCATCTCAAAGGACGCGTCCGAAAGGTTCGCCAGCCTGTCAAACCAACAGCAGCAACTACAACCTTTGCCCTTCTGCTGGGTTACCTTGCCGGTACCCGAGGGGGGGCGCTTTTTGAAACGCTTTGGGCAAGGGCGCTCGACGCTCCCCCTGTTGAGCTGATTCATTTAGCCATGGACGCTAAGCGGTTGGGTTTCCTGGACATGAGCCAATCGGGTGGCGTGATTGAATTGTCTTTTTCCCGGCTTTTGGCACCAACTGAAAGGTGATGGTTGAATGGGAAGAATTGAGAGCCTTGTTACCAGATACCGCAGCCATATCGAGGCGCCGTGGCAGCGTAACCTGTCAGGCGATCAGAAGGCTATCTTCGTTGTCTATCCGAAAACAGACGAACGAAAATTAAGGGCTCGATTGGATTTATTCGCCATGGCGACGACCGCTGCTGGACACCGCTGGCAGCTTCTGGACTTGACCGATAACTTCGCGAGTTGGATGGCCGACACGAACTACCGGGATGTCTACTTCGAAGAACCGGAAACCCTTGAGATGAAATTACGTAGTGAATTTTTAAAATTTACCGCCAGCCGTCTTCGGGAGGCGCTCACGGGTAGGGTGGTAGATCAGGACACTGTCGTCGCTGTCCAGGGTGTCGCTTGCCTGTTCGGTTTCACTCGGGTTTCGCTTGTTTTGAAGGAAGTAGTCAATGAAATCCGGGGCCGGTTATTAGTTTTTTTTCCTGGAGAGTATGAAGATAACAACTATAGACTCTTGGACGCCCGGGACGGTTGGAACTACCTCGCCGTGCCAATTACACTCCATAACGGGGTAAACGACTGATGAAAAATCGAGAACTCTTTCAACGGGATCCCGCTATAGCCCGGTTGTTAAATGACGGCGTAGCCGCTGTGCGCGAGGCCGCAACCGACAAGGAAATCGAAACACTCCGGTACGAGCTGGAGCATTTTGTTTGCGAAGGCCAGTACGAAGACGGCTTGGTCCGTATTTTGGAGTCGTACCTCGGCAATGTCGGGGCCACGACCCAGCCGGCGGCCTGGGTGAGCGGCTTTTACGGTAGCGGCAAATCACATCTACTAAAGATGTTCCGCCATCTTTGGGTGGATACCCGTTTTTCAGACGGCGCAACGGCTCGCGGACTGGCTCGCCTCCCGCAAGAGGTACAAGATCATTTAAGGGAGCTCGACACTCTTGGCAAGCGTTTTGGCGGCCTTCACGCCGCGGCGGGGACGTTACCTTCCGGCGGGGGTGAAAGCGTCCGCCTGGCCGTGCTGAGCATTGTTTTAGCATCGAAGGGTTTGCCAGAGGCACTGCCCCAGGCGCAATTCTGCCTATGGCTGAAAAAGAATGGAATATTTAATAAGGTGAAATCCATGGTTGAGGCGGCCGGCAAGCCGTTCTTCGGCGAGCTCCATGATTTGTATGTCAGTCCCGTTCTCGCCAAAGCCATCCTGGAGGCGGACCCCGATTTTGCCGTTGATCTCAAACAGGCGCGTATGGCAATACGCATCCAGTTCCCCATGGTGGAAGATATTTCTACCAACGAATTCATTCGCCTGGTCCGCGAAGTGTTGACAAACGATGGTCAATTGCCCGGTTCTGTCATTGTGTTGGATGAGATCCAACTCTATATCGGTCTTGATCCGGGCCGCTCAACCGACGTGCAGGAAGTGTCAGAGGCCCTCTGCAAACAGCTTGACAGCCGGGTGCTTTTGATCGGAGCGGGTCAGACAGCCCTGGCTGGGAACCTCCCGCACCTTCAGCGTCTCATCGGCAGATTTACCATCCCGGTGGAACTCTCCGATTCCGATGTGGAGACCGTTACCCGCCGGGTCGTGCTGGCGAAAAAGGCTGACAAAAGGAAGGCCATCGAAGATAGACTCAAAGCTTATGCTGGGGAAATCGACAGGCAGCTGGCCGGCACCCGAATTGCCACCCGCAGTGAAGACCGTGACACCATCGTAGATGATTATCCAATATTGCCGGTGCGCCGTCGGTTCTGGGAGTACGTGCTACGGGCAGTGGATGTCCCGGGTACCGCCAGCCAGCTTCGTACGCAACTCAAGATCGTCCATGAGGCTGTCCGGCAGACGGCCGATTTCTCGCTCGGAACCGTCGTCCGGGGAGACTTTATTTTTACCCAGCTTCATCCCGATCTGGTCCGTAGCGGTATGCTGCTCAGGGAGATCGATGAGACTATCCGTAATCTGGATGATGGCACCGAGAATGGCTGGCTCGCCCAGCAGGTTTGCGGCCTGATCTTCCTGATTCGCAAGCTTCCGCGCGAGGCCGTGGCCGACACGGGAGTTCGCGCCACTCCCGATATGCTGGCTGATCTCCTTGTCTTTGACCTGGCCAACGACGGTGCTAAACTTCGCAAAGAGATCCCCCCAATCCTTGATAGGCTGGTGGAAACCGGCAAGCTCATAAAGTTGGACGAAGAATACAGCCTCCAGACCAGGGAAAGCAGCGAGTGGGACCGCGAATTCCGTAATCGCCAGGCGCGGCTGAACAGTGATATGACTTCTCTGTCAAACAAACGAGGCTCACTGATCAGTGCAGCCTGCCAAGAAACCCTTAAGGGGATTAAGCTTGTCCAGGGCAAATGCAAGGAGCCCCGTAGTCTCTTGATTCATTTTGGCACAGATGGGCTACCGGTTGGTGGGACCCAGGTACCGGTATGGGTCCGGGATGGTTGGGGAGAAAAGGAGAATACAGTCATCCACGACGCCCGAACTGCCGGAACTGACAGCCCAATCATCTATGTCTACATTCCAAAAGTTAGTGCCGATGATCTTCAGAAGGCTATAGTCGAATACGAAGCTGCTAAAACCACCATAAACTTTAAAGGGACGCCTTCTACAGATGAAGGGAAAGAGGCCCGCAACGCCATGGCCACGCGCATGGCTGCCGCGGAATCCACACGGAACCAAATCATTCAAGAGTTGATCGACCGGGCCAAGGTCTTACAAGGTGGCGGTGGCGAGCGGTACGAACTAACCCTTGTAGCCAAGGTTGAAGCGGCCGCGCAGGCGTCCCTCGATCGATTGTTTCCCAATTTTAACGACGCCGATGACAACCGCTGGACTAATGTAATCAATCGCGCCAAAAATGGGGACGAAGCAGCCTTGTCTGCCGTGGACTGGACCGATACGCCGGAAAAGCACCCTGTTTGTGCGGCCGTCCTTTCCCAGGTTGGCTCAGGGAAACGGGGTAAGGAAATCCGCGACGCCTTTGAGGTGAGCCCCTATGGATGGCCGCGCGATGCCGTGGATGCCGCGCTGATCACCCTGCATGCTGCCGGACACCTTCGCGCTACCCACAAGGGGATGACTCTTTCGCGGGGCCAGCTTGATCAGGCCAAAGTCTCTGTTACCGACTTCCGAACCGAGACGATCACGATCAATGTCCGCGAAAAGCTGAAACTCCGCAAACTGTTCCACGATGCTGGCATTGATTGTAAATCTGATGAGGAAATTGCCAAGGCCCCTGTCTTCCTGACCCACTTGGTGGAATTGGCCGACCACGCCGGTGGAGATCCTCCGATGCCTCCCCGGCTGGCCACGGCTCATCTTGACACCCTGAAGGGCTTTGGCGGGACTGAGCAATTGGCCGAAATTCTCAAACAGCACGATACACTCGCACAGCAGGCCAAAGAATGGGGCAAATTGGCCGAAGTCGCGACCAAGCGAAGGCCGGCTTGGGAAATCCTCTGCGCACTTTTAAAACATTTAAAAGCCATCCCCGGTGCCGACGAATTTCTTCGACAAGCAGAGGCCGTCAAGGCTGAACGTCGCCTGCTCGACGCCAGCGACCCCGTACCGGACATCCGCAAGGCCTCCGGGGATCTGCTAAGGGCCACCCTTACAACCGCCTTCGCTGAATATGATAAGTCTTTTACCGAGCAGATGAGTGCGCTAACTGCAAATGACAACTGGAAAAAGCTTAAAGCCGACCAACAAAAATCCATACTTGCCAGTGAAAGAATTGAGCACCCTGCACCTTTGTCGGTGGGCAACGAAGGCGATCTGATCCATTCCTTGGAAACCACTCCTCTGTCTGCCTGGAAAATCAAGACAGACGCCTTACCGCAGCAATTCGCCCGCGCTGCTTTGGCCGCAGCCCGGCTATTGGAGCCTAAGATCCAAAATATCCATCTGACCAGTGGAACACTCAAGAATAGGCAAGAAGTAAAGGCCTGGTTGACTGAAACCGAAAAAGACCTCCTGGACAGGCTAAGGGGAGGACCTGTGGTGATCTCCTGAAACAATAAGGATAACCAAAGATGCCCAAAAAAGGATCCAATCCTTCGTTAGGTGTAGAGAGCGAAACCGTGGAGTGGAAACGCTCGCTTGGGGAGTGGAAGGAGATCGTTATTACCTCGGCAGCCATGGCTTCACTCCATGGGGGTCAGATCTATATTGGAGTTGAGCCGTTTGGCGAAATATGCGGCGTTCAGGTCGGCAAGGGCAGCCTTGAAGACCTGGCCAATAAAATTGCCCAGAACACTAATCCGCGCCTGACATCTTCCATCTCTATCATCCATCGAGCTGGCCGGGTCATCCTGGTGGTGTCCGTTCCGGAGAGCCGGCCGAAGCCTGTTTATGCCTTTGATCGTCCTTACTTGCGATCTGGTCGAACGAACCAGCGATTATCTCCGGAAGAAGCCCTCCTTCTGTACACGACCAGTCGAGGAATCACCTGGGACCAATCGACACTATCCGATGCCACTGTCGAGGAGGACATTGACCCGGCAATGGTTCGCCGCTTTCTCCTCGCTGCCCGAACCGAGCGCCGTTGGGAGGTTTCAGAGAAAACCTCGGTGGATCAGGTCTTGCGTCAGCTTGGATTGATCCAGGATGGGAAGCTGACGGTAGCGGCCAACCTGCTTTTTGGTCGCAATCCACAACGCTTACTGACTCAGGCGATGGTTCGCTGTGCCCGTTTCAAGGGAACCAACGAAGTTCATTTTCTCGACATGAAGGTCATCCAGGGTAATATTATCGAACAGGTCGAGGAAGTCATGGCCTTTATCAAGAGAAATATACGCATGGGGGCGGAGATCAAAGGCCTCCGG
This sequence comes from Deltaproteobacteria bacterium, assembly GCA_016219225.1. NCBI lineage: Bacteria > Pseudomonadati > Myxococcota > Myxococcia > Deltaproteobacteria bacterium. The sequence goes on along the minus strand of JACRBX010000274.1, from coordinate 11,181 downwards.
CGCGAGGAAAAGTGGGAATATCCCCTGGAAGGCCTGCGGGAAGCCGTCATCAATGCCGTCTGTCATCGGGACTATGCCGGTACGGCCAATGTTCAGATACGAATTTTTGACGACCGGTTGGAGATCTGGAACCCGGGTGAGTTGCCGGAGGGGATGACCGTCGAAGATCTCCGCCGCCCCCATGAGTCGAAACCGCGGAACAAGCTCATCGCCAATGCTTTTTTTCTAATCAAGTATATTGAACAATTCGGCACGGGCATCCAGCGTATTCTGGACGACTGTCATGCCCAGCGCTTACCCGAACCGAGTTTCAAAGCCCAAGGCCATAATTTTCGGGCAATTTTTATGCCCGGTTTGACAAGTGGTAAGAGCAAAGAATATATCACGTTAAACGAGAGACATCAGAAGGCCCTCGAGTACATCAGGAAACAGGGCCAGATATCACGCCGGGAGTATGCCAAACAATTGGATGTTTCAGAAGAAACGGCCAAGCGGGACCTATCCCAAATGGTCAAAGAGGGAATTCTGGTTATGCATCGAGCCGGCCGAAGCACGGTCTATAAGCTAATCGGGTCATAATCGGGTCACCGGCATGACCCGATTAAGCTGAAATGAGCCGATTAGATATAGAGAAAATGTACCGCAAGACAGGCGCTTCAGTATACAAAAATTATCCAATAACAATGAGATATATTAAATGCCGACATTTTGCGGTACAGTCTCGTGTGTTCCGCAAGTGTTCCGTTAGCTGACCCGAATGAGCCGATTATGAGCCGCAATGAGCCGATAAAGGTGAAAGTAATTCGATAATGAGCACGTTACCCGCCGACCTGCGCAAAAAACTTGAACGCACTATTATTGACGCCCGAGATGCGGCCGAAGCCGGCGCTCGTGCGGCCTTAGAAGCCTTAGCGGTCAACCACCATGAGCCCTATCCGCACATGAATCCTGTCCAGCGGGCTTTGCGGAACAAGCTCCGCGCCCGGGCCCGGCAAATGGGAGATCGGCAGGACCCCTCCGGCCGACTTACTATCGATCACCTGGTTGCCGAATGTGCTTACGAGCATTGGCATCGAATGCTTTTTGCCCGGTTCCTGGCCGAGAACGATCTATTGATTGAGCCGGAAATGGGTGTCCCAATAAGCCTGTCCGAGGCCGAGGAGTTGGCCAAAGAAGATAAGATGGATGTCTGGGAGTTTGCTTCTCGCTGCGCCCAAAGCATGTTGCCGCAAATTTTCCGGCCCGATGACCCTTTGCTTCAGGTCTCTTTGGCCACGGAACACCATATCAAACTTGAACGGCTGCTTGCTTCACTGCCGCAGGCAGTCTTTACCGCCTCCGATGCCCTGGGTTGGGTTTACCAGTTCTGGCAGAGCAAGAAGAAAGATGAAATTAACCGCTCCGAGGTCAAAATCGGCGCCGACGAACTCCCTGCCGTAACCCAGCTTTTCACCGAGCCCTACATGGTGGAATTCCTACTTCATAACACGTTGGGCGCCTGGTGGGCAGGCAAGAAACTGATTGAGAATCCGACTTGGGCAGTAGAAGCTCAGAGCGAGGACGAACTGCGCCGGAAACTCGCTCTACCCAACGTGAACTGGGATTATCTTCGGTTTGTGCGCGGAGAGGAAGGGAATGGTGGACCTTGGCGCCCCGCCGCCGGTACGTTCGACGGCTGGCCCAAGGCAACAAAAGATATTAAGGTCCTCGACCCCTGCTGTGGTTCCGGTCACTTTTTGGTCGCGACCCTCCGCCACCTCGTCCCGATTCGGATGGCCGAAGAAAATTTATCTGCTTTCGATGCCGTTGATGCGGTGCTTCGTGACAACATACAGGGATTAGAAATCGACGAACGCTGTTGTCAGATAGCCGCCTTCGCCCTGGCCTTCGCTGCCTGGACATTCCCTAAACTTACAGCCAGCGGTAAGGGCAGCTCCCTTGGATATCGAAAACTCCCCGATCTTCAAATAGCCTGCTCCGGTATCGGACCTCAATGCTCGGCCGAAGAATGGATCGAACTGGCTGAACAATCAGGCATGCCCTCTGATCCCAAGAAGCGTTCAGAAATTAAAAACGGGCTGCTTAACCTGCACCAGCTTTTCTCCCAAGCGGCTATACTTGGTTCCTTGATTGATCCCACCAAACTTACAAGGGATCTTTTTACTACTGACTACGAAACGATCCAGCCGTACTTGTTGGAAGTTCTCTCAGCCGAAAAACCTGACGACGAGACCCACGAACGTGCTGTGGCCGCTTCCAGTATGGTCAAAGCCGCCAACCTCCTCGCTGGAAAACACACACTGGTTATTACGAATGTGCCTTATCTTGGCCAAGGCAAGCAAGATGATGCGCTAAAGGAGTATCTGGAAAAAAACTTCAAATTTGGAAAGGCGGACCTCGCTACCGCCTTCACACTCCGAGGACTAGAGTTATGTGCCAAAGGAGGATCAACCGGACTGATAATGCCACAGAACTGGTTGTTCCTCGTCACATACACCAACCTCCGTAAACACCTACTTGACCATTTTAAGTGGAACATCATCGTGCGGTTGGGCGAGGGGCGGCCGAATTTCGTAATACCCACTTCAGTTATGTCCTGGGAGCGGATGGTATCGAAAGGTTTGTATCCACCCCGGAAATTCAAAGCGATAACAATATTGGCGGGGACCCACTGGAACCAGGCCAGGTCTGGACGATTAGTCCCGGAGGAACGGATGATTATCCTGGCCTATACCGCATTGAAGTCAGCGAGGGCCCCGGGTCTGGGGTAAAGATTTTGAACAAGCCTATTCCTCCCGTCTTTCGAGAAAGTGTAGGTTTTGCGGAGCAAAATCTTTATTCCCATTCTTCACAACTGGTGGGGGATAAGGATCCCAGGCATCACGATTTTTCAATTCAGTTGAGGGCCTTTGACGCTTCCAAATCGGGAAGCAAGATAGGGGTCTCTGTATTAATAGCGATGGCAACTTCCTTACTTAAAAAAAGTGCCAAGGGAGGCTTGATTGTAACTGGGGAAATTAATCTTGGCGGATCTATTGAGCCTATTCATAATGCCGTGACTCTCGCCGAAATAGCCGTTGAAAAAGGAGCAACAGCATTACTTATGCCTGTGTCCTGCCGCCGGCAGCTATTCGACCTGTCGGACGACATGGCCACTAAAATTGATATTCAATTTTACTCGGATGCCCGAGATGCTCTATTAAAAGCCATTATCGAATGATTCCTCATTGATCTATAAAAATAGGTAGCTTTGACAAAAGCTATAGATTAGATAATTCCAATCGCTCTCCAAACTTTAATGGAATCTGTTCTTAAAACCTACCTTCACAAATGTGCGGATATCTTTGATAGATATCGTTCCAAATTGCCTAAGATAATCCATTTCCGGGGACGGTATTGATTGAGAATGAAAATCGAAATATATTTGTGGATTCAATAAAAGGATCAGAAGATACAGACGAGTTTAACGCTTTTGTCAAAATCCTATCAAATGGACCACTCTCCAATAACCTGGAAAGGATTATTAAAAAAGAAGCAAAACGAAGAGAAAAAAAGCCAAGGGGGAATATAGACCTTGATAAATACCGAAATGATATAGCGACTGAAGCAGCAAAAAGCTTTTTTCGAAATACCGGGACCTATCAAGTTAACGGCATTAGGTCGGACCCAATGCCGTTAACTTAAGAGTTTTTTAAAATGAATTCGACCTCTTGGAGTAATTCCAGTAAAAGCTGAAACCAGTTTTGTTACCATTTTTCTGCTGAACCCTGGATTTCGTAAGCGTTGTGGGCCGCTTGGGATTCCCCTTATAAATAGCGGAATTGACCCGGATCTCACTCAAAACCCATTTCAAAATGCTTAAGAGGTAACATGGGTTAACATATCGTAATTAATATATTATTGTCTTAAGTTAATGGCATTGGGTCGGACCACGCGAATGAATTGAGTTTTCAGATAAAAGGATAAAATATGGTGGCTAAAAAGTGCCTTAGAGGTCCCTTTTTATATTCAAAAAGAGGGTTCTAATGAGTGGGTTCATAATATTTAACCCCTACCATATTTTTTAATATATTCGTTAATATTATGGCCCAGATGCATCCTGAAGATATCGGCGCCTTAGAGAAAGGTACCCCTGGCGAAAAGGCCATCTTTCGATTTCTCCAGGAGGCGGCCAGACCGGATTCGGATTTTATCGGCTGGTATGAGCCGGCCATTGGAGAGCAGGGCAGAAAGCCTGACTTCGTTCTATCCGGAAACCAGCACGGTCTCCTGATCCTGGAAGTCAAGGACTGGCTGATTGATCAGATTGAGGAGGCCGATTCTCACCATGTTAAAATCTGGATCGGCAGGGCGGGAAAAAAACAAGACCAATCCGGACAGGCAGGCCACGGTTATGTCTATGAGCTGATGAATGTCCTCAAGGAATACCCTACTAAAATGGGTTTTATCGGACACTATAAAGCGATCAGGCAACAAAAAACCCGCTATTTAAGCGGGTTTTTGTACTTATTTGGATTGTATTGGATTGTTAATTGGTGGCGGTGCAGGGAATTGAACCCCGGACACTGCGGATATGAGCCGCATGCTCTGACCATCTGAGCTACACCGCCACATAGAACTTATTTTTGGCCTGGTTTGACTACTCCCAGATCATAACAATATAAGACACTCCGGGCGTTGGAGATCAAGGGAAGCCCGGAGGATTGGACCACCCCTACGACCAATTGCTGCTGACCGTTATTTTTAAAATCAGCCACGCCGTAATTGGCTATATAGTCGGATATGGTTTGGGTCCGCCAGTTTTCTTTCAGTGAGGCACCGTCCCAGGAAAGAGATAATATTTCACCACTGGAATAAGAACGATACCGGGAAAGGATATTGGCATAAGAACCCTTGTTCTTATTAATGATGATTTCCTTGGTCCCCGGACTGAAAACCGAAGTCACCAGTAAGCGGGCCGGAATATAGATTCTACTTTTGACATCGTCCATAATCGTTCCGGAGTAGGTATCTACTTCCTTTCCGATGACTAAATTTAACGAACCCCCGAAAGAATCACCGCTGGAATATTCCGCCTTGCCTTTATCATTCAGGACCAGGAGTCGATTATCAGAACTTAAAAAAAGATACTCCGGAGAACTCTTTTTTGAATCTAAAAAGGTAAAGTTGAATACCGTAAATTCGTCAGGGAGTTTCAGCTTTTCCACCGGAATATACTGCCCATCTTTCCAGGACAAAATAGATATCCCCGGGCCGAAGGCATTGTCGATCATCTTTTGCTGACCTAAGAGAACGATTCCCCTCCCCGGCAAGCGATGAATTCTAAGGTGATAGGGGATATTCTGGGCGATCGTCCTGTATTCATCCCGGTCCCAGGAAAGGATTTTTGACTTTAAGCCGTCACTTCGATAATTGGTGACAAAAATTTGGGGACGGCCGGTTTGATGGATATCGCCGACATCCACGGCGACATAGTTATCCCAGCGATCCCCTGGGATTTCCTTGATAATCTGAAACTGGTCCTGGATGAAACGGCAGATATAAATACTGTTTTTACTGATCAAGACCGTTTCGATCTTGCCATCGCCTTCTAAATCCCCAAAGGCCAAATCAACCAGGGCAAAAGGCAGAACCGCGCTTCTCCAGACACCGGTCAACCCAAAACCACCGGCATTCATGATGATCTGGGGAGACAGGGGATTAATAATAAATCCCTTGAGCGAAAGCGGGGTTTTTCCAGGGGCGGTCGTGGCCTGAGGAGGTTCCGGACCTTTGGGTTGGGGAATATCCACCGGAGCAGGGGAAGCACCGGTCGGCCTGGGACGACCGAAGACCTTTTCATTGATCTGGGCGGATATCTCGTTGACCCGAAGGATGACTTCATCCATTCCCTTGGCCTGGCCAAAGAATTTTTTTACAGGCTGCTTTTGAGCAATATCCAATACGCTCAAATCCAGGCTGATATTGGACCCGATGATATTGATGCTTCCCCAAAGAACCGCCTGGGCCCCTAATTTTTTCCCTGTTTGAACGGCCAGGGTTTCGTCGATCGGCCCTGAAATTTTTTCCAGGCCTTTCTGGACTTGGGAACGATTCAGGACCAGGACTTTTTCTTCCCAGGTTAAGCGAGAGGACAGCATATCCTCTATCCCTTCCCGCAAGTAATCCATCCGCTCGGGGGCATGGATGCTTAGCGGGAGAATGGCCAGGCGTTTTGTCTCTTCAGCCCAGGAGGAGGGACAAACTAAGGAAAGAAGGACCAGGAGAACCCCCAGCAAAAACAACCCTAAATTGGCATAGACATTTTTTAAATTTTTCTTAAGCGTAATGGTTTTCATAATGACGAAAAATAACATGCCTTTTGGGTTCTGTCAACCCTGTAATAAAGTATTAAACCCCAGGCTCCTCTGGAGCGCCACAAAGCATGAAAATGGGATCAGGGATCGGGGATCGGGGGGATTAAACTTGCATCTTGCATCTTGAAACTTTATTTTCGAATTATCGAGAGACAATCCAGCCCTTGACTTTGCCATTGGATTCTTTCATAGTTAACTATCCGAATTTCGTGTTTGCCAAGTTTCATTAAAAAGGGGGTTGCAACCGACCATGGATCAGGGACTCATCAAACAGATCAATCAACGGATTCAAGCCGAACTCCTGAAAAAAGAAATCGAGGTAGTCCAATACGGGCTGGGGGAATTAGAGCGTATCGCAGGGAAAAAACACCAGGATCTGGCCGGCTTGCAGGTGGACTTAAAAGCATTAATCCAGAAATACCAGAATCGTCTTAAAATGTTAAAGACCTCAGATTGAGGAAATAAAAAGGGAATTAAGAAATGTTCGAATTAAAAATCATTACCCAGTTTGCCGCGGCCCATCGATTAAGGAATTTTCAGGGAAAATGCGAACAACTCCACGGCCACAACTGGAAGGTGGAGGTCTTTGTCAAGGCCGATAATCTGGATTCCGCCGGTCTGGTCAGGGATTTTGGGGAAATAAAAGGGGCCACGAACGAATTATTAAATGGTCTGGACCACCATTATTTAAATGAACTCCCTCCTTTTCAGGAAGAAAACCCTTCTTCGGAACATATTGCCCGCTATCTTTTTCATCAACTCAGTAACCGCTTGAACGATGAACGGGCCCGGGTGAGCCGGGTCTCGGTCTGGGAATCGGATACTTCCTGCGCTACCTTTTTTGAGGAATAGCCCAAAAGTCCAATCCAAGGTCTGAAAAACGGTCCAAGTTTCGATGTACAATGGTTTTTTCCCTTGCACCTTGCACCTTATACCTTGTACCTTTAACTATGCTTTGGTTATCCGGCTGATCCCGTTCATATAGGGTTGCAGGGCCGGCGGGATCAAGATGCTGCCGTCGGCCTGCTGGTAGTTTTCCAGAACGGCCACCAGGGTTCTTCCCACGGCCAACCCGGAGCCGTTTAAGGTGTGGACCAGTTCGGTCTTGGACTTTCCTTCCCGGCGGAAACGGATGTTGGCCCTTCGGGCCTGAAAATCCTCAAAATTGCTGCAGGAAGAAATCTCCCGGTAAAGATTTTGTCCGGGGAGCCAGACCTCAATATCATAAGTCTTGGCGGAGGAGAATCCGAGATCGCCGGTGCAAAGACTGACCACCTGGTAGGGCAGGTTCAGTTGTTTCAGGACCTCCTCGGCATTTTGGAGCAAACCTTCCAATTCGGTATAGGAATCTTCGGGTAGGGAGAATTTCACCAGCTCCACTTTATTGAATTGATGCTGGCGGATGAGACCCCGGGTATCCTTTCCATAGGAGCCGGCTTCGGAGCGAAAACAGGGGGTATAGGCAACAAAGGTTTTAGGCAGTTCCTGGGCCGGCAGGGTTTCCTGTTGAAAGAGGTTGGTTACCGGCACCTCGGCGGTCGGAATCAGATAATAATCCCATCCTTCCAATTTAAACAATTCATCCCTGAATTTGGGCAATTGGCCGGTCCCGGTCAGGCTTTGACTGTTGACAATAAAAGGGGGCAGGATTTCGGTATAGTTGTGGACACGGGTATGGAGGTCCAACATAAAATTGATCAAGGCCCTTTCCAGGCGGGCCCCCAATCCTTTATAGACCACAAAGCGGGCCCCGGTCATCCGGGTGGCCCTTTCAAAATCGAGGATGCCTAATTCTTCCCCAATCTCCCAGTGAGGGCGGGGGGAAAAAGAAAAATTCGGTTTGTTCCCCCAGGTCCGGACAACCGGGTTCTCATCACTGCTATAGCCGACCGGGACCGACTCATGAGGGATATTGGGCAGGGTGAACAGGATGGCTGAAAATTTTTCTTCAATCCCGCTTAAGTCATCATCCAGTTCCTTGATCCTCTTTGAAACCAGGCGCATCTCCTCAATGGCCTCTTGGGCCTCCTGCTTTTCCTGTTTGAGGCGGCCGATACGGTCGGAAACCACATTCCGTTGATGCTTGAGGGCTTCGGCTTCCTGAAGGATCTCCCGTCGTTCCTTATCCAGGGTTTCAAAGGTTCCCCAGGGCAGATCCTGACCCCGCAGGGACAGCCTGTCCTGGACCCAAGCCAATCGTTCCCGAATCAATTTTAAATCCAGCATAGTCTGATTCCTTTTAGACCGAAATTTCAAATATCTTTGGATAGTTATTATTAACATAAATCATCCGAATCGTCAATCATAGAATAAAAATCCTGGTTGATTCCGGGCAAGCCGGATTGTTTTGTTGACTTTTTTAATCAAGGTATTATCTTTGACTTCAAAATCAGATTTGTTTTGATTGGAACTGAAAGAATGTCCCCGGAAAAACCATCCAAAGGAATCTTGTCGGCAATATTCGAATTTTTTGCCTCCGTTAAACTGGCCCTGGTCCTTTTATTCACCTTGGCCGTCACCTCTATTCTTGGGACTGTTCTGCCTCAGGGCGATCCCATGGAATTTATGAAGCAGGGCTATAGTCCCTCGTCCGCCAGGCTGATACAATTTTTTCAGCTCAATGATATGTACCATTCCTGGTGGTTCCAATGGCTTTTACTTTTGCTGACCCTCAACCTGATCATTTGTTCCATAAAACGTTTTTCTACCACCTGGAAAGTGACTACGGCCTCTCCCCGGGCCGTTTCCGATCACCTGTTTGAATCTCTGCCTTTCAAAAAAAAGTTTACTTTTAAAGAACATCCTTTTGATTCCCAAAACTGGATCCGGTCTTCACTCGGTAAGCGTTTCGGAAATCCGGCCCCTCTTTCCCCATCCCAGGGAACGGCCTTTTATTTGGAAAAGGGTCGATTCAGCCGCTATGGGGTTTATTTGGTCCATCTGAGTATTTTAATTATCTTTTTAGGGGCCATCATCGGGTCCCTTTACGGCTTTAAAGGATTTTTAGAACTCAAAGAGGGAGAAAGCCAGGATCGGATTTTGATCAAAGGTCCGCGGTCCCTGAAAAAACTGGATTTTTCAGTTAAGCTGGATAAATTCACCATGGCCTTTTATCCTAACGGGATGCCTAAAGAATACCGCTCGGACCTGAGTTTCTGGGAGAAAGGTCAGGAAAAGAATAAGGCCGTGGTTCGGGTTAACGACCCCTTTTCTTATAAAGACATCACTTTTTATCAATCCTCCTGGGATCAGTTTCCCTCAACCATAAAGCTGTCTTTAAAAAAAGGGGATGCAGAATCGGAGTTGTGGATCAAGATGGATCAAAAGACCCCGGTGCCCGACACCCCATTTTCTCTGACGGCGGTCCGCTATGCAAATGACCTTTCCAATTTTGGGCCGGCATTGGGGGTCATCCTGTCGAAGGGTGAGGAAGAAGTCGAGCATGGTTGGATCCTGGCCAATCATCCTACTTTTCACGGCAACCGACTGGGTGAGTTCCATTTAAAGATTAAGGAACTGAAAACCCAATATGTATCCGGTTTTCAGGTCAATCAAGATCCGGGAGTCTGGTTTATCTGGATCGGGTCCTCTTTGATGCTCATCGGCTTTATCGTCGCTTTCTATTTTTCCCATCAACAGGTCTGGATCTGGATCCAGGAAAAAAAGGATCCCAAAGGGCGATCCAGAACAGAAATCATGATAGGCGGAACGGCCAACAAGAACCGTGGTGCCTTTATCCATAGGATGGAACAATTAACCGGAAAGGTTCGGAGTGGTTGAGATGAACAGTTCTTTTTTGCTTAGTCTGGTAACCTTTGGCTATTTTTTTTCAGCCCTTTTTTATTTGATTTCCCTGGTACTGAAAAAAGCCGGGATCGGTCAGGTAGCCACCTGGGTCCTCCGGGCTGTTTTTTTGATCCAAACCGGGGCCATTATCCTGCGCTGGATCGAATCCTATCAAATGGGGATCGGCCATGCCCCTTTATCCAATCTTTATGAGTCTTTGATTTTTTTCGCCTGGACCATTGCCCTGATTTATATCTGGATCGAATGGAAAACAAAATCCAGAACCATCGGGGTCTTTGCAACCCCTTTTGCCTTTCTTTCCATGGCTTATGCCTCATTCTCTCCCAACATAAGTACCCAGATCCAGCCCCTGTTGCCGGCCTTACAGAGTAACTGGCTGATCGCCCATGTCATCACCTGTTTTTTGGGATACGCGGCCTTTGCCGTCTCCTGCAGTTTAAGCATCATGTATCTGATCAAGAAACCTACGGCAGGAAAGAAAATGGATAACCGGTTGCTTTTGTCCTATTTCCCTGAAATAGCGGTCCTGGATGAATTGATTTACCAGACGATTATTATCGGCTTCCTGTTACTGACGGTAGGCATTGCAACGGGTGCGGTCTGGGCCCATTCGGCCTGGGGAACCTATTGGAGTTGGGACCCCAAGGAAACCTGGTCCTTGATTACCTGGCTGCTCTATGCCGCTCTGCTGCATGCCCGGATGATGAAAGGTTGGCACGGGTCCCGGGTAGCCTGGCTTTCGATCATCGGATTTGCCTGTGTTCTCTTTACCTATTTCGGGGTCAATTTTATTTTATCGGGATTGCACAGCTATGGGAATGCCTAAGCAGAAAGTAATGACTGCAGTAACACTTTAGTTGTTTGAAAAGAGAGTTTTTTTTCACCGCAAAGGCGCGAAGAACGCAGAGAGAAACATCTTTGTTCAATCCCGTGAGAGGCGGGATTGAACAAAACATCTCTGGACCCCGTCCCGGAGGGGCCTACACCCCGGAGGGTTGCGAAAGCTTTTTCCTTTCTG
>JACRBX010000273.1 GCA_016219225.1 Deltaproteobacteria bacterium | reverse complement strand
GGACCTTGAAAGAAATCGAATGGCAACCGTCTCCACCAGGCCCCATTTTTGCTTTGGTGGGACCTGAGGGGGGATTTAATAAAGAGGAAGTCCTGCAAGCCGAAAACAATGGGTTTGTTCCCATTTCCCTGGGCCCAAGGATTTTACGATCAGAAACCGCTGCCCTGGCCCTGGTCTGCCTGCTCCAATTTTTATGGGGAGATATGGGGTCCAAAAGTAAAGGAGAGAAATATGCGTTGTCCTAACTGCGGTTATGTCAGTTTTGATTATTCGGTTCAATGTCCCAAATGCAAAGCCGATCTGAGCGCCCAAAGGCTTTTACTGAACCTCCCGGAGATACGCCCGAATCCGATTTCCATACAAGAAATCTTGGAACGGATGCCTCTGATAGCCCAAAAAGAAGCCGGACGGGAAAGGGTAATGGAAACGGTAAGAACCCAAGCCCCAAATGTTCCCGAACCAGCGAAGAAGGACCCAGGGCCAAAGCTTTCCCTGGAAGACTTCGACCTATTTCCAATAGATCCGGGAAGGGCTCCCCAGGGATCAAAAGGCCCTGAAACCGAGGAAGAGGGCTTGAAGCTGTTCCTGGAGGACCTGGAAATCAGCCCTGCTCCTAAAAAGGACCACTGATTGATTCCAGATCGGTTTTTTTGCTTGACAAATTCTTTAGAATCTTTAAAGTTCCAATTTGTGCCGAGATAGCTCAGTCGGTAGAGCAGCGGACTGAAAATCCGCGTGTCCCCAGTTCGATTCTGGGTCTCGGCACCACGTTAACTCAATCTAAGTAAGGGGCTTACCCAATATTGGTTAGGCCCTTTTTTTATGGTCCCACAACTCTCCTCCCTTTTCTAAACAATCTCAACGATAGTCGGTTACAATACCTTATCACTTATCCACCTAATGGTTATTCCCTTGTTCTTCCGAAATTTACCGGCTAATTGGTTAAGAAATAATGAAAAATATGGTACTGAAACAGCAACAGCGGATCACATAACATGCGTTAATGTGAATCCGCTGTTGCTGTTTCAGTTTCAGTGGCGGTGAATGTTTTTCATTATTTTCTGCCGTGAAGGCGCCAATAAACTCAGAAGAACCATTGTTCGCTTTGATAAGTCTGTAGGCGTGGTTCAGGATGTCCGGCCTTTAGATCTTGTCGTAGAGAAGATAGAAAAGTATTTAAACCAAATCCTCCCCTTTCACTAATGTGGAGTCCTGGAATGTGCTTAATTTGGAGATTTCCGTTTGATATCTTTAGGCCGTCCCACAAAAAGCTGAAACAGTACAACTTAAACACTTCCTCCATCGGAAAAGTTATTCGGAGCTCGGTTCCTTCCTGCCTACAAATCTCAATGGCTCCTCTTAACTGTATCGGCAGGGCTCTGGTCTTGAACCCGTCACTCCTCCTTCTAGACGAACCCTTGGAAGGATTGGCCCCGATTGTCGTTCAAGAGCTTTGAGCCGCCATCGACGAGATGATCCGGTCGAGTGGTCTAGCCATCCTCATCGTCGAGCAGCACGCCCGACAGATTCTCCCCCTGACCGATAGGACCGTCATCTTGGAGCGGGGCCGCATCGTCTATCAGAGGACCAGATCCGAACTTAAAGCCGATCCGGCCAAATTTGAAAAGTGGCTCGGGTTGGCGGATAGACGATAGCCTCCAGATCCCTTCAAGAACAGAGTATTTCATTTATAGGACTCCGCCCGGTCATTAGCGTGGCACCACCAAACAGGAAAATAGAACTGATGGGACATAGATCCTCGAACCCTATTTTTGTTTTAAATGAATGATTTCTCCTATAGCCTTTCGCCTCGTGCCTTTTGCCTGTATTTTCAATTTTCGTATTAAGATCTATATCTTTAAATTATAAATAAAAATAATATGTTATCTTAAAATTTGAAAATTAAGACCGGTTTATTCAGATTTTAAAACGTTATTTTATATTAAAATCTTATAGTTGTATAAAATTTAATAATATTTAAAAACATCATTTTTAATTATTTATAATGTTTTTTTGTGAAATCATTTTTTATTTTTTAATTAACTAATTAAAATTATTTAATATTATTATAATGAAAAATATCCGGAAATAAGGCTGGACAAAATCAAAAACAAGCATTCGTAATATTTTTTAATTTTACCTCATTTTTCTCTTGACTTTCAAATTGATATTTTATAAAAATTATAAACTATAATAATTATAGTATAAAAATTAATTGATTTAAATAGGTTAATAAAAAAAACGGCGTTATTATGGCTCTTCCAGAAAAATCCAACTCCAATCAAGAAAAGATCATCAAGGCGGCCACTAAATTATTTGTCGAGCAAGGATATCAACAAGCAACAATTTCAAAAATAGCCAAGGAGGCCGGTTCATCGGAATCGGCAATTTATGAATGTTTTGATGGAAAGGAAGATCTCCTATTAACCATACCGGATGTCTGGGTAAAGAAGGCCTTAGGGGAAATAAAAGAACAACTTTACGGTTTGGTAGGTGCTTTTAATAAACTTAGGAAATTTATTTGGTGGTACCTGCGATTTATTGAAAAAGATCAGTTAACCGCCCAAGTCGTCTTTCTTTTCCTAAAGACCAACCCCAATTTTATGACCACGGAAGTCTATCAAAATGTCAAATTATTTTATGCTGAACTACTAAAGATATTTGAAGAGGGAAAAACATCCGGGGAAATGAGACCCGACTTGAATCCCTATTTGGCCCGGGCTCTGGTTTTGGGTACGATCGAGCACCTAGTCATCCGTTGGTTACTGAAAGATCGCAGCTATTCCCTCTTTGAGGAACTGGATATTATCTATGATATTCTGGTCCAAGGGATGAAACATCCCGATCAAAAAAAAGCCGAATATCTTTTCGAAATATTGAGAAAAGAATCGAAGGAGTCCAGTCCCGCCGGAGAGGAAAAGTAACTGATGGATGACTCTCTTCAAAAATATGAACAGTTGCGTCAGAAGACCCTTCCAGGTCTCCTTTGGTCCAAATCTCAAACTCATCCCCGGGAAGTGGCTTATCGTTCCAAGAAACTGGGGATTTACCAGGAACGATCTTGGATGGATTTTTGTTTGATGGTGGCTCATTGTGCCCTGGGATTGAAGGAAATCGGACTTAGCCCGGGAGATCGAATGGCCATTATGGGGGATCCTCGGGAAGAATACACCATAGCCGAACTGGCAGCCCAATCCGTAGGAGCCATCCCTTATGGTATTTATCCCACCTCCTCTCCTAAAGAAGTTCACTACTTGATCCAAGACGGCGGTGCCAGCGTATTTGTTGCCGAGGACCAAGAACATGTGGACCGCGTTCTGCCTTTGATGGAAAGTCTCCCCAATTTAAAACGAATCATCGTCATCGATACCCGCGGCGTTTTTCTATACGACCATCCTTCCCTTATGGCTTATGAGGATGTTCTCAGATTCGGGCAGCAACAACTCGATTCAAGTCTTAAACCCTTTGAAACTCTGGTCCAACAGATCAAACCATCGGACCCTATGGGCCTTGTCTATACTTCAGGAACAACCGGGAGTCCTAAAGGCGTTGTTCTCAGCCATGGGAAACATGTAGCCGGGGCTTACACCTTAATTGATTGTTACCCGATTTTAGCCCAAACGCCCCACCGAACAGTCGTCTTTCTTCCCTTGTGCCATGTATTAGGTAAAGATGTGGCCATTACGTTACCCTTACTGACCCAAATCGTTCCTCATTATGGAGAAGATATTGAAGACTTGAATCAAACCATATTTGAAGTCGCTCCTACAGTGCTATTCATGGTTCCAAGATATCTTCAAAAATATGCCTCCGGGATCCTGGTCGGCTGCGAAAATTCTACCGCCTTAAAAAAAGCTGTGTATCGCACCGCCTTAAAAATAGGACGCCGATATATTAAGGAAGTCTGGGAGGGAAAGAAGAGCTTGGGACTGCACCTGGCCTATGGGCTTCTTTATCAGGCCGCCTTTCGACCCATTCTCAATAAAATCGGATTCGCCCATCTTCAGCTTGCCCTCTCGGCAGGGGCCCCCCTTCCTCCGGAGGTGATGGCCTTATGGCAAATGTATGGGGTAAATCTATCTGAGTTTTACGGACAGACCGAGACGGGCGGAGCTATCATCTCGGCCCAAAAAGGCACCTTCCCTCGTCCCGGAGATGTTGGTCAACCGCCCCGTGGGTGGGAGATAACTTTTTCGGAAATCGGAGAAATATTGGTCCGGGGGCAGGATATTTTTGATGGCTATTGGAAAAATCCGGAAGCGACCCAGGAAGTCATCGACCCAGAAGGGCGGCTCCATACGGGTGATGTGGGAGAGTGGGACGCTGTGGGCAATTTAAAAATAATCGACCGAGCCCGGGACATTATTGTCACCTCCGGCGGAAAAACCTTAAGCCCGACGTATATTGAAAATCTAATGCGTTCCAGCCCTTACATCAATGAAGTTGTCGTGTTCGGTCAAAACCGAAAATATCTGACAGCCTTAATCGAGATCGACTATGAAACGGTGTCTGATTGGGCCCGTGTTCATAATATTCCTTACGTTGGATTTTCCAGTTTGGCGGGACATCCGGAGGTTTTTAAATTGATCCAGACTGAAATTAAAAAAGCCAACGAGGACCTGGCTAGAGTCGAGCAAATCAAGACTTTCAGAATAATCCCCAAGGAATTGAATCCGGAGGAAGAGGACGAGCCCGTTACCCCGACGCGCAAGGTCAAACGGCAACTGATGTATTCCAAGTTTCAAACCTTGATTGAATCCATGTATGACAGTCAGGAAGAAAGATTGGTCGCTTCAGAAATCGGTGATGTTTTAACCTAACCAATAAATATTTGTAAGGAGGGAACCATGAGTGGGAAAAAATTACGGATATGGGGTATGGTTGTTATCGGCATCCTTCTGTCTTTCCGGCTTACTTTGGCCCAGGAGCCTTATGTGGTCGGAATCAGCATGGCCATCACCGGGCGGGGTTCTGAAATCTATGCACCGGTAAAAGATGCCCTGGATGTCTATTTTAAAGAAGTAAATGCCAAGGGTGGGATTAACGGACATCCGGTGAAGATCATTTTCGAAGACAATGCCGCCGAGCCTTCCAAAGCTGCCTCTGATGCTAAAAAATTGATCACCCAAGATAAGGTCATCCTACTGATGAATGCCAGCTTATCCAGTACCTATGCGCCAATGATTCAGACCGCTAAGCGATATAATGTTCCGATTTTTTTTGCGGGAGCGGTCTGTCCGAATGAAGTGTACCCGCCCAATGCCGACGACATCCAGTTCTGTTCATCAGGATTTGCCTCCAAGTACGATAGCCGATTTGCCATGTCCTTCATAAAAGAGCAGGCCAAAGAACCGGTCAAGCTTGGGCTGGTCTCCATGAATATCCCTATCTCCCGTGGGGAAATCGATTTTGCTGAGACACTGGCTGGTCCTTTGGGTTTCGTCGTGGTTGAGAAAGAAGCGATTCCTCCCACAACCCCGGACTTCATTCCTTTTGCCACCAAGATTAAAAATGCAGGGGCTAACTGGGTATACTCCTGGGCTCCCTGGGCCACCCAGGTAAAAACCTTCGAGGCTTTGCGTAAACTGGGTTGGAAAGGAAAATATCTGGCCTTTGCCCATATTCAAGCCGAAGAGGAATTGGAACGGCTTAAGGATGATGATTTCTTTGTCTTCGGAGCAAACGGCCTTTTCGCTGATAATACATCAACCCATCAAAAGATCCGCAATACGGCGGCCAAAGAAAAAACGATTTATCCCTATACCCAACTCACCGAAGGATGGTTAGCGGCCATGGTCTTAGAAGAAGTTTTGAAAAAGACCTCCTGGCCGGGAACCCCGGAGAAAGTAAAGGCGGCCATGAATCAACTCAATCTGGATATGAAAGAACTTCGCGGGGGCCCTTTAGTCTGGACCCCAAACAACCACTTCAGGACGGTGAATTATTATCGGGCCTATAAATGGTCCTCAAACCAGAAAAAGGTCGTTCATGTCAAAGAGTGGACACCTTATACCGTTAAATAAAGCCTATGCAGCTTATTGTGAACATAGTGGTCTTAGCCTCTTTATATTGCCTGATCGGCTATGGCTATGTGCTTATCTATCAGGTCAGCCGGGTATTAAACTTGGCCCATGGGGAGTTAATGTCCTTGGGAGGTTATTTTCTGCTGACCATCGTCATCATGGGGATGACCGTTTCCCCCCTGACTTCCTTCCTTCTGGCCTTCATCCTCCTCTTGGCTTTGGGCTTGGTCATCTATTTTGTTTTGATGCGTCTAATGACCGGTGAGTCTGTTTTCACCGCTGTTTTGGTCACTATTTCCCTGGGTATCCTCCTCAGGGGATTGATTACCCTGACCTGGACCTCGCAATCCTGGTTTCCACTTCAATACATGGGTATCAGAGCCTCTTCTTTCCAATTTATCGGGGGGGCTCAGATACCCACTTTCGGGTTAGTTAAAGTAGCCAGTGCCCTGGGGGTATTTTTGATCTTGACCTTTGGCATCAAATACACCCGCTGGGGAATAAAAATGAGGGCCGTGGGAGAAAATCCGTTATTGGCCTCCCAAAGGGGAATTGCCATCCACAAATATTACGCCCTGGCCTGGGGCTTAGCCACTTCTATCGGAGGTCTAGCCGGTATGATCCAAGCTTGCGATTCCGGGCTGGATCCGGGAATGTTTATCATTGGTTTAAAAGCCTTTCCGGTAGTCCTCGTCGCCGGGTTAGACAGTCTGAGTGGGGTCATTCCGGCTGCCCTGTTGGTGGCCACGGCTGAAATCTTAGCCATAAACTATATCAGCCCCCAGGCCAGCGATGTGGCTCCTTTTGCCGTCTTGGTGGCCATGCTCCTGATCCGCCCCTGGGGATTGTTCGGGACCAAAGAAGAATTGGAGAGAGTCTGAAATGGCCTTTTCCAGCGGATACTTTAAAACCAGCTATGCCAAAGATTTAACTATCGTGGAAACCAAGCCGCGCTGGGTCGCCCTTCTCTTATTACTGGCCGCTTTAGTTGTGCTCCCCTTTCTGGCTTCCACTTTTTTTCTCGACCTCGCTAATCAGGTTCTCTTGGCCCTGATTGGCTCCGTGGCACTGATGATCTTAACGGGATATGCCGGTCAAATTTCCCTTGGCCATGCGGGTTTGATTGCCGCCGGGGCCTTCACCACGGCCATACTATTTAAAGAGCTTCAGGCCCCTTTTTTCATCACTTTCCCGGCTTCAGCCGTAACCGGCGGCCTTTTGGGAATTATTTTTGGTCTCCCTTCCTTACGTTTGAAGGGGCTTTATTTAGCCCTGAGTACCTTATCTCTCCATTTCATTGTGACTTTTTTCGGGTCCGAATATGAAACGAAGAGGGGCTTAGCTTCAGGAGTCGTGCTGGATCCCCCATCCATCGGAACCCTGCGACTGGAAGATCCTCGATTCTGGTATTTCTTCCTGTTGATTGTTGACGTTTTAGTTGTTCTTTTGGCGATTAACCTCATTCGTTCGCGGACCGGGAGGGCCTGGATCGCTGTCCGCGTCAGAGATATTGCCGCTGAGTCGTTTGGGATTAATGTCTCTTACTATAAGGTATTGGCTTTTGTGGTCAGTTCCGTCCTGACCAGCCTGGCCGGTTGTCTTTTGGCTTACTACCGCGGGTTTGTTTCGGTGGAAGCCTTTTCTATGCTCATGACTATTGAGTATATGGCCATGATCATTATTGGCGGATTGGGATCTATTTTAGGCGCTATCTTGGGGACGGGTTTCGTGGTTTTACTTCCCTACGCCATAGACGCATTAGTGAATATTTTTGCCATACCTTCCAGATTAACCACATACATGTTCGCCATCAAATACGCCAGTTTTGGGTTGGTGATGATTATATTTCTGATACTGGAACCCAGCGGGTTGGCCGGCATCTGGAGACGCCTAAGAGATTATTTTATCCTCTGGCCCTTTAAACACAAACCCGTGGGGAAATAGGCCATGATTGAACCTCTAGAGAGGGTGATGGCCGTGAATGACAGGCTGCTGCTCCAAATAGAAAAAATGGAGGTCGTTTATCATCACGTCATTACCGCCATTCAGGGCATTTCTTTGAATATCGGCGACAATCAGATTGTGGCCCTATTGGGAACGAATGGTGCCGGAAAGACAACGATCCTTCGGGCCATATCCGGATTTTTAGGTTTGGATAATGCCAAAGTCACCGAGGGTTCGATTTGTTTTCAAGGAGAAGAGATCCAAAACAAACCGCCGCATATTATCACCCAAAAAGGGATTGTCCTTGTGCCGGAGCGGAATAAGGTATTTGAGCATTTAACTGTCGAAGAGAATTTGCACCTATCCGCTGGTCTGACCGGCGAGCAGGACCAGAAGATTCTGGATTACTTTCCGGTCCTGAGGCGGATCAAAAGGCGACTGGGAGGATATTTAAGCGGTGGTGAACGACAAATGCTGGCTCTGGCCGCGGCGTTGTTATGCCGACCGAAGTTGTTATTGATTGATGAAATGTCTTTGGGGCTGGCCCCGTTGGTGGTCAGAGACTTAATGCAGTTAGTCAAAACCATCCGAGAAGAAAACCGGGTTTCCATCCTCCTCGTGGAGCAGAACGCCACAGCGGCCCTGGAGATCGCCGATTATGGATACGTCATCGAGAACGGTCGGTTGGTTTATGCCGGAGATATTGAAAAACTTAAAAATCATAAAGACATTCAAGAATTTTATTTGGGACGGGGAGAGCAGCAATCCCGGAAAAGTTACCGAGAGGTCAAACAATACCGGCGAACCCGTAGATGGTATGGATAAGGCAGAACAACTTTATTTAAAAGGACTTTCTCTCTTCATCGGGGGATTGGAGATCTTGAGCGATGTTTCGATGACGGTCCGGCCGGGGGAGTTAATGGCCTTGATCGGTCCCAATGGGGCGGGGAAAACAAGTCTCTTTAATTGTATAAGCGGTATTTATCATCCTTCCCAGGGAGAAATTCTTTGGGCGGATAATAATCTTGCCGGGACGCGCGCTTCTGTGGCCGCCAGAAGAGGAATAGCGAGGACCTTTCAGCATGCCGAACTTTTTCAACAGATGACAGTCCTCCAAAATCTCCTGATCGGTCGCCACATAAAAACTAGAAGTCATTTTTTTTCGGATGCCTTTTTTTGGGGGAAAACCAAGTCTGAAGAAATAAGAAATCGAGAGGTGGTCGAAGAAATCATCGACTTTTTGGAATTGGGGAAATATCGAAAACAAGAGGCCTCCAGCTTACCTTATGGGGTGCAAAAGATAGTCGGGCTTGGAAGGGCCTTAGCCATGGAACCTAAACTATTGCTCCTGGATGAACCATCAGCCGGAATGAACCGTCAAGAGAAGGAAGATTTGGCCCGTTTTATCTTGAGGATGAAACATGAGATAGGCTTATCCATGGTTTGGGTGGAACACGATATGCAAATGGTCGGAGATTTAACCGATCGCATTACGGTCTTAAACTTTGGCACCAAGATCGCCGAAGGAACACCGGAAGAAGTCCTAAATGCTCCCCAGGTTGTCGAAGCCTATTTGGGGATTAAGAGTTAAAACGAATTTTTTAATACCTGGTCAGAATACAGATCCTTCGGTCTGAAGAGAATTGAGAGTAACAATAACATGAATTCAAAAGAACGTGTTTTAGCCGTATTAGAAGGACGCTTACCGGATAGGGTTCCTTTGATGACCTTTGGAATCGATCCGAAATTTATTAGAAAATTTGGAGGAGGCACCTTTGAAAGAACGCTGGAAACTCTGGGATTGGATGTTTATCCCCTATATAGTCAGAATTGGTGCCAAGGAATCCCGTTGAATGCGGCACTCAGCCAGGAAATTCCGGAAAGTATGCAGACCTCGGGGGGAACCTATGGGGGGTGGGATGGGTGTGATGAGTTCGGTCGAATTTGGAAAAGAGGATCTTATGTGGGCGGAGTTGTCCGCAGTGAAGAGGAAATAGGGCGGTATGTTCCGGAACTCAAACTAGAGGAAAGAATCGATCCCGGGCGAATCAAAACATTGATTAAAAAACACCCCGATAAGGCTTTTTGCTTTACTTCCCATACCGGACCTTTTGGTTTAACCATGGAAAGTATTGGGTTTGAAGAATTTTTTTATTTATACATGGATAACCGGGCTTTTATTGAAAAGCTCATCTGGGAACGGACCAAATGGTTTGCCGAGGTAGCAGCATTCGGAGTGGAATTAGGTGCAGACCTGATTTTAATGGGCGATGATGCCGCTTTCAAGCAACGAACCTTTATTGCCCCGACGGAATTTGATGCGTTAATGGTTCCTTGTTATCAATATATTGCCAAAAAGGTGGAAATCCCCCTTCTCTGGCATTCAGACGGTTATATTGTGCCTTTACTGGAAACCGCTGTGAAGTCGGGAATTCGAGGTGTCCATTCTCTGGAGCCTACCGCCGGGGTTGATTTAAGTCAGGTTAAAAAAGATTACGGGGATCGTTTGATTTTAGCCGGAAATATCGATTGCGGGGTTGCTCTCTGCCAAGAAAACCTGGATCTGGTGCGGGCGGAAGTGAATCGATGCATGGAGCAAGCCAAAGAAGGTGGTGGGTATATTTTATCGGACAGCAATTCTATCCATTCCGGATGTAGTCCTGAAGCCGTATTGGAAATGTTCCGTTATGCTAGGGAAGTCGGAGGTTATACTGATTAAAAAAGGAAATCCGAAGATGAATGACACGTTAAAACAAATTTATCAGTCTGTTTTGAAAGGGAAATGGAATGAAACCAAACAATGGACCCATCAGGCCTTGGAGGAAGGGATTTCGGTTCAGGATATCATCTCCAAAGGAATGAATGCGGCCATGGATGAAGTGGGACTTCTTTTTTCCAGAAACGAAATCTTCTTGCCTGAGATGATGATCGCTGCCAGAGCCATGAAAGCCGGAATGGAAATTTTAGAACCCTTGATCGTTAATCAAGAAGTTCAACAAGAGGGAAAAGTTGTCCTGGGAACGGTCAAAGGGGACCTGCACGATGTGGGTAAAAATCTGGTCATGATGATGCTCAAGGGAGCAGGGTTTGCAATTATTGATCTCGGAGTGGATGTCCCTAAAGAGCAATTTAAAGAGGCCATCATCAGGGAAAATCCCCAGATCGTGGGCATTTCTGCTTTACTAAGTACGGTTTTACCTAATGTGAGCGAAACTGCTAACTACCTCAAAGATTCCGGTGTCCTAAATACTTGCAAGCTGCTTATCGGGGGAGCGGTCATAACCCCGGAATTCGCCCAGTCCGTTGGCTCTGATGGGTATGCAGCGGACGCCGGCGCCGCAGTCGGAG